>JBKJSI010000156.1:0-4229 GCA_046595915.1 Pirellulaceae bacterium | reverse complement strand
CGTGGGCGTCATGCGCGACTTCGGTCGCAGCGGACATCAGGTGCTCATGTTCACTTGCCACGAACACGTAATGAAACTCTTCCGCTCAGCGAAAGTCGAAATTCGCACTCTACCTGCTCATCGTGAAGCTATGCCTGAAGCGGCTAACGGCGAAGTGGAGCGTCCCGGCTTGCCATTGCTGCCATCGCCCGAGCCGATTTCGCCGGTGGTGCTCGTCAATCCAGCTAACGCAGCCTCCTTTACGATTGTTGACCACACTCCCTATGAATCGCCACGGCGTGTCTTCTCCGATGACGATCTGATCCGCGGCGTGAGTGATTTCGTACCCACTCGCGCTCGAAAAGAACCGGAATTCGAGTTCAATATCGATCTTTTCGATGAACTCTCTCGACCGCTGCTCGATGATAAAATTGAGTTGGCGCCGATCGAGTCCTTGGCGCCAACGCTCAATGACTCAGAGTATCGATTGATGGAAGATGAACCGGCTCGAACCAAGCCGAAACGCAAGAAGCGTAAAGAAGAGAAAGCTCTTGAAATCCCGCTCGACTACATTCCGCTGTTGGAAGAAGCCGAGCCCGAGCCCGACTGGCGAGAACTGCTGCCGCGAAAGATCGAGCCGATCGTCTCCCATGATGCCGAGTGGAACGAAGATATCGATCTCGCGCCAAGTTTTGAATTGCCTGCCGATTGGAACTCGCAGGCCGATTTCGAGCCGTCGCCTCAGCAAGAAGCCGAACAGCTGAGGCCGATTCGTTACTCGCCGCAGGAGCCAAGGCGCGGATTTACTTGGGATTCGCCCGAGCGCTGGTGGGAAGATGAAAAGGAAGTCGCCTAAGCGATAATGCCTGGTGATGGCTTATGCCTCGAGCGATAATTCGCGAACCATCGACCCGATATGGGAAATATGAGGAGCGGCAATCATCGACTCGCGGCGCTCAATCGAGAGATTAGCGTGCTTCTCCGCCAATTGACGCCACGTTTCGCGCTCTTCCGCGAGCACTTTAAGAATGCTGTCGGCGTGCTCGAACTCCGACCGCAAAGACATGATCGTCGCGAGTCGCAGTAAATAGCCGTAGAGGCTCTTTTGCTGCGTAGCGACGTAGCCTTCAGCCGACCAAACGTTGGAGAGGATTTCCGCCAGAATATCTCGCGTTCGGGCGGTCGCTTCGGAAGCGCCAACCAGATCTCCCTTGGCGGCAGACTCGCGTGCCTGCGAAAGAAATCGGATGGCCCCGTCGACCAAGAGCAGCCGCAGCTTGACCGGCGAAGCCGTTTGCACTTGAATCTCTAGATACGCGTCGGTGGGTCGGGGATTCATAAGTGCGTTGTCCAGAGCGGTCGGTTAGAAGGAATTAAGCGGAGGATTAATTGGCTGAAAACGAAGAGGCAACACTCGTTAACGTCGAAATGGACGATTGGTTGCTCTGAATTTTCTGCACAGCCAGTTCCAAGTTGTAGAACTTGGTTTGCAATGCGGTCTTTCGTCGAGCAAGCCGGGTGGTCATTGTATCGATACGAAGCTGGAAACCTTCGATCTGAGACTGAAGCGTTGCATTGCGCCCCAAGAGCAGCGACTTGTTGACGCCCGCTAGTCGCTCGGAAAGAAGATCGACCTGTTTCGCAAATCCACGAGTGGTATCGGTAAAGAACTTCTCGACGCCAGACGGATCGGAAAGCAGCTTCTCTTGCAGTTTGCTGGTGTCGAGACTCAATTTACCCGTGTCGCTGATTCCCACGCCGAGGCTGGCCAGGGAGGTGATATCGCCAACGCCAATCAATTTGCTGGTGACTAACCGCGAAAGATCTGTATCCAACCGTAAGGCAATCGTTGAGCCAAAAAGTGGACCGCGCTTTTGGGTGTCTTCGTTATAGAAATTCAGCGAGGTAAGCTTGTCACGAATCTTGTTGTATTGATCAACAAACTGCTGGAGTGAAGAAGCGACGTTCGAATTCGATTCGGTAACCGAAATCGAAATCGCCTCCGTCGAACTGCCCTTGAGCGTTAGGTTGAGACCACTAATCGCGGTCGCAAAATTGTTGTCGGCCGAAGTGAACAGTCGCGTTGCGCCGCCATTCGCCTGAGAGACCGCGGCAAGTGCGTCTCGTCCCTCGACCACATTGGTCGTTGATAGGCCAATACTCGAAGCATCGAAAACAAATCTGCCTACGCTACCGCTGCGATTTCCGACCAGTGAAAGCTCAAATTGGGAGTCGCTCCCGCTACTGGTGATGATGCTGGCGGTAGCCGGCCCGCCTGCCGCATTGATCTTTTGAACCAGGTCTTCCAGGGTGTCATCGCTATCGAGTGTCACCGAAACCGTCGTGGCGCCGTTGACAGCTTGAACGCTGTTCCCATTGACGGTTGTCAGCGCTGAACTGCCGTTGATGTGCAGATCCTTGGCGGTGGTGTTGCTGCCGGCGTCCGTAATCACGACGTTTCCGCCGCCGCCCGAAGAATCATAAATGAGCAGACCATCACCGGTCTCGTTGATCTTCGCTCGAACGCCAATACTAAGGCTATTGAAAGCGTCGACCACATCGCCAATCGTTTCGACGCCGAGTGTCTTAAGGTCAAGCACCGAACTTTGGCCAGCTCCATCTTGCACCACAATCGTGCCGAGCTTGACTCCCGCCCCGCCATTGAGCGAACTGAGCGCTGTGCCTTCGCTAATAAATTGCTTGGCAAGACTGCCGGAATTGATTTTCGTCACGGCGCCATTGACGGCGATTTTCAGCTTCGTCGCGCTATTCGTGCCATCGTTATTGGCGACAATCAGATTGGAAGTCGTCGCGCCGGTCGTATCTTTCAACAAAATTCCGTTGTGGGCGTCATTGATGCTCGCGGTGATGCCAAGCCCCGCGCCATTGATGCTGTTGATCACGCCTTCGAGCGTCTTGGCCGCTGAAAGATCAACGCTCGTCGATGCTCCCGAGCGATCCGTGATCGAGATTGTTCCCAAAGTTCCCAGGCCCTGGCCGCCGCCAAGGGAACGCAGTAGCGATGTCTTGAGTCCGCCGAGAAGGCGTTCGCCGGTCAGAGTATCCCCCGCCGCTGCATTGCTCAGCCCAAGATCATCCTTAAGAGTCCCGCCATTCGCATTGGCGACAGAAAAGGTTCCGCCACTATCGGTGGTGAGATCCTTGAATTCGATCGTATCGCCACTGGCGCTGATCTTCGCCTCAATCTTGCCAATCCCAGTGATGTTGATCCGATTGATAACGTCGCCCAGCGACTTTTCATTCCCCGTGAACTGGATGTCTAATGTGGTCTGATCGCGCAGCGAAAATTGCAGGTCAGCAACCGAGCTGCGAATGCTCAGTCCCGAGCCGTCGTTGAGGCGGCCGATATCCAGCGCGCTGTTCAAGGAAAAAACATCAGCGCCAGTCGCGGAATTGGCGGCTACGTTAACGGTCGAAAGCCCTAAGCCGGCAGCCGTCGTGCCGCCCGTGACTTCCTGAACTTTGAGATTGGAGGTGGTTTGGCCGGTTTGATCCGTCAATTTGATCGAGTCGCCAACAACGCTCGCCTTGACCGAGATATCCTCATTCGTGTTGATCGCTGCTAGCACGTCATCGATGTTCTGCGCGAAGCGGAGGTCAATCGTCGCCGATGCGCCGGAGCGGTCGCTGATCTTGATCTTGCCTCGCTGAACGCCCTGGCCGCCATTGAGTGCATCGAGTGCAACACTTTCGTCAACCACGCCGCCCTGTGCAAGCGTCACCACGCCAGCGCCCAGCGCAACCGTCTTGGAGGCGACCGCCGAACTAAGAGTCTGCTGCGTTCGAACCTGACGGACAGGCGTAACGGTGTAATTCCCGAGCGCTGGCTTCCCGGTGACGGTTGTACTAACGAGATTTGAGTTCGAGCTATTCGCCGATTTGGTCCGAAAAAGCTCAGGCCGTGCGAGGCCTTTCCCTACGAGTTGCATACCCACCACCAGAGTGGTGAGGTCAATCATTGCCGTCTGTTCGGTCTTCAGCGCCGTCTGTCGGGCTGTGAGGCGATCCTTAGGAGTCGCTTCGAGCGCCATCAATTTTTCGATGGTGTCCGAGATGTTGAGCCCGGTGACAAGACCGACGCTCGATTGAATACTGCCCATTTTTGCTTCGCGGCCGAGGCAGGAAGGCGGATGCTAGCTTTCCTAGCTTGACATCACGCGGAAAAATCAGACCAATTCCATTCTTTTCTCATC
Organism: Pirellulaceae bacterium; assembly: GCA_046595915.1. Classification (GTDB taxonomy): domain Bacteria; phylum Planctomycetota; class Planctomycetia; order Pirellulales; family Pirellulaceae; genus JBKJSI01. The sequence continues at coordinate 36 of JBKJSI010000156.1, read as the reverse complement.
GGCATCGGCCAAGAGCAAAATGGAGGCCTGCTTAAC
>JBKJSI010000193.1:0-8291 GCA_046595915.1 Pirellulaceae bacterium | reverse complement strand
GCGCCCAATCGGCCCAACTTGGCCACTCTCAGGGAACGTGGTCAAGTTCGATGGTCAAGTTGGGGCGCGGGCGACCAGGAAGGCTAGCTGGGAAAGTTGCTTTTCTGCTTTCCCTGCTTTCCCGCTCACGGTGTTGGTTTCCTTGCTTTTCAGGTGTGAAAAGCAACTTGGAAAGCAACTGCCAAATTGGCAAAAAGCGGGGATTGTCGGGCGCAGTTGCAGGTGCAGGCGTTTTGGTGGGGTTGGAGATTTGCGAATTGTCGGATGGTTTAGGTGGGGAATCGGGGCGAATCTTGTCTTTAAGTATTATTGCCGAGTTGCGGGATCTTTTGGCGGGTTGTTTTTGCGTTTTTGGCCCAATTCAGCTGGCTTTGGTTTAGGCTTGGGCAATTGGAAACTCGGCTGGATGTTTGCCGAGAGAGCTACTGGTAAACTCAGGCCTGATTGTGACTTTGAAGCGGGATTTTTTCGCCCTTCTGCACTGCTGGGCAAGCCAGCAGCGGAGCCCTTCACCGGGCACTCAGTAACGCATTTCTCAATATAAGAAGACGAAGCTCGGCAATTTCTTATTTCGATAATTGTTAAGGAGTCAAGCATGTCTGATGATTTCCAAATTATCGCTACGAATGCCGATGCGCCCTTCACTTTGAAACTTCATCGCGGCGATGGGATGACTCTGCTTGCAATGAATTGGAAGAGTGCGACGCCGCCCCGCGATTTCGTCGGTTTCGCTTTGGAATACAAAGAGCCCAACGGGGATCGTTTTTGGACGATCAAGAATCGCATCAACTTTCCGAATGCCAATGGAAGCGTCAACAAAGCTCGAACGCCCAGCCTGCTCTCACCGATTCAGAAATTTCGCTGGGTTCACTTTCCGGTGAACGCCGACAAGGTTGGTCCATTTATCTATCGAGTCACTCCCGTGTTTATGAGCGCGTCGGGCGAGCTTAGTTACGGCATCGCGCAGGAGGCTGGCATCGCTCTGGCCCGCGAAACTTACCCAGGGAAGCTCAATATTTCCTACACTCGGGGTTTCGTTTCCTCGCAGGCATTTGTCGATCGCTATGTCACTGACACCGATGGGCTGGAGACTCTTATTCCGCCCACCGCCGATGAAGGGCTCGACTTTGTTCCCACTCACCCCAAGGCAGAGGAGGCACTCCAGTGGATGGGCTTCGAGGCTCGTAGCGAAATTCTCGAAGTGCTCGACGCGGCCATCGCCGACAGCACCGCGCTCGTCCGCGTCGTCGCGTACGACCTGAATGATCCCGCGATGGTTACCCGCCTTGAGAAACTCAAGAAGCGGCTATGGATCATTATTGACGATAGTGCGTCTCATAAGCTGGAAGATTCCGGCGAATCTCAAGCTGCGGAGCGTCTTGCCGTCACTGCCGGAATCGAGCAAGTCAAGCGGCATCATATGAGCAACCTCCAGCACAACAAAATGATTGTGGTGGAGGGCGCGCAGGTGAAGGCCGCCGTCTGCGGCTCCACTAACTTTACTTGGCGCGGCCAGTTTGTTCAGTCCAATAACGCGATGGTCGTGCGCGGAAAAAAAGCGATCCAACCTTTTGTCGACGCGTTCGAGAACTACTGGGAGCATGATTTTGTCAAAGGTTTCGGTCCGACGGAATCGACCGATTGGCAGAGTCTTGAACTCTCCGACATCAACATCAAAGTCACTTTTTCCCCGCACTCAAAGGATGAAGGCGTTTTGCAGTCGATCGGAGATGACATCCTGAGCGCCAAGTCCTCGGTCTTCTACTCCTTAGCTTTCCTGAATCAGACGGGAGGCGCCGTGACGGAGGCGATCAGAGAAGTCACCAAGAAGGAGGGCATTTTCGTCTATGGCGTTTCCGACAAGCGGACGGGCGGACTCGACGTCCACCTTCCCAATGGGAAGATTGCTCCGCTCTTTGCGGCCAACCTCAGCGCCAATCTCCCGGAGCCCTTCAAGAGCGAACCGACCGGCCTCAACTCCGAAGGCGGCGGCACGCGTATGCATCACAAATTTATCGTGCTCGATTTCGATAAGCCCACCGCCCGCGTCTATATGGGCTCCTATAACTTCTCCATACCCGCCGACAATAAAAATGGAGAAAACCTGCTGCTCATCAAGGATCGACGGATTGCAGTGTCTTATATGATTCAGGCATTGACCATTTTTGATCACTACCATTTTCGCGTCGTCCAGGCCAAAGCGAGCGCTTCCCACAAGCCGATCCAGCTGAAGAAAGCGCCGAAGCAAGGTGAGAAGCCATGGTGGGATGAAGACTATACGGATCCTCGCAAGATTTTGGATCGAAAACTGTTTGCGTGACGGCAAGTGGGAAGGTTGGGTGCGACTTGTCCCAGAGTTCTCTTGCACTTCGGCACTGCTGGGTACAACCAGCAATGGCGCCCAATGCCGTTAACGCTTTTCTTTTTCGCTCTGCCGCGCTACATGGCCTTCGGAGTACCGAATGCCATGCCACCCAAAGTCAAGCTGCTGTGGAAAAATCGAGCGCAGCAAGGTTAACGGCGTTGAGTGGCGCGCGGCACAAATTTGACTTCGCGGCCACGATGCATTCTAACTCCACTCATCAAGCCGTTGCTGTTTTGGCGCTGACGGGGAGTATTATGTCCCGCTTTCTTCTGCCCTGGACCATCGCGACGTTTTTTGCCCTTTCTGCGGTTTCAGCGCCGTGCCAAGAGCGCTCTGAGGCGCTTGAGGCTTGCGTCGCCCGCTATGAAAAGCTCGACCAGCAAATCAAGTGGATTCGTCTCGATACCGTGGCGACGATGCTGCCTCTGATTCTCGAGGATGAGTTCTATGAACTCAATGGTGTTTTCGATTTCGTTCCGCACTACAGCAGTCTCGTACTCGCCAGCGATGGGCGTACTTTTCAGTCCTCTAAACGTACATACCGCTCTCTCTCGGCGGTTCATACGCGCCTGAATCAACTGGGGGTCAAGATCAAGCTTGGTCCCAAGGGATGGTGGCCTGAATATGCGCAGGCGAAAGAGGAGTTCGGCAATGTAGCGCCAGAAGAGGAATTTCGTATATGGGTTTTTGACGGGAAAAATCTGATGGATCGCCGAGCGGACTCCTTGTCGCTTGATGGCAAAGCACTCGACACGCTTTCGATTGTGAATCTCGATCGGCTGAAGAGCACGTTTTTTGAATCGAGCCCGCTACAGAGTTTTCTGGTGACCTTTCCAATTCCCGCCGTGCCGCTCGATGACGCGCGGCGAAAATCGTATCGAATTGCTGACCTTGCGAAAGAGAAGAAACTTACGCTTCTAAGTGAAGCCGAAGTGGTGAATGGCCACACTTGCCTCAAACTCGCCTTCGACAACAACACGGTCTGGCTCGCTCCCAAGCTCAATTACGCGCTCGTCAAGCTCCAGTCCACCAAGGAGGGGCACATCATTTGGGTGGTCGAGGGGGAGGATTACAAGAACTGGGGCTCTGATTTTTGGTTTCCCAATCAGTTCACGGCGACAAGCTACGGTTACCCTAATCCAGAGATTCATCCGCCAAAGTACCTTGATAAGCCGATCTCCCGAGTTCTTACCCGTGTGAGCAAGCTACAGATCAACGACCAGGCGGATGAGAAATTTTTTACGCATGGGCCTGAAGCCACTGACCTAGTGATGGATGAGATGCTGGCCAAGGAAATTGGCGAGCAAAAGGAAGGACGCAATATTCCGAGCGTTGGCTATCAAGCGCCAGCCGATCCCGCTGAATTAGAAAAAGTCCGCAACGAGGCCATCGCCCGCGACGCCGCCAGAGTTGCCGCTGTCAAAGCGAGTCGGGTGCGCTATTGGGTCATGATTGGCGCCTCAGTAGTGGCAACATGCGGTTTGTTGACAACGATCCTTCTCTTTTGGCGGGCTCGCCGCCGCCACTTTTCGGAAACGAGGTTTGATTACAAACCTTAGACGGGTTTCTGGGGCTAGGTTATTTCAGGTCTTTGTCCGTTAGTGCGATACGCTGTTCGGAGCGCCTACTGCCGATTGAGGGTTGCGTTCGGATTGATGCCTCTGGTTCTCAAGGGTTGTCGAGTACGACCAACCCTGGCTACCCACTGGGGTGTTTGCTGAGGGAGCTACTGGCAAACTCAGGTTTGGTTGATTATGAAGTGGGATCTTCTCGCACTTCTGCACTGCTGGGCAAGCCAGCAGTGGCACCCGGCGCCGACTGAGGGTTGGGCTCGGATAGATGCTTCCTGTAAACCCAGTTTGTGAGTACACCAAACTGGGCTAACCGCCTTTGATTGGTTAGGTTTTGCAGCACCGGGGAGTCTTACCATAACACTGAATGCGCACTGGCTTAGCCAGTGGCACACCGCCAAATGGGATTTCCACGCAGCCGCCAAACCGACAACTACAAAACCTTGGTCGATTCACTGACCTTAAACATCATCGTCCTGGCCATCAGAATCATCGTCATCAAGATAGGTGTCGGTCACATCATTGCGGTTGAAATGGTCGATGCCGCTGCCGCCGAGCAATGAATCTGCTCCCAGTTCGCCGTCGAGTTGATCATTGCCGCTGCCGCCTTGAAGGATGTCTGCGCCGGCGCCTCCCAGCAGCGTGTCATTTCCCGCATCGCCTAAGAGTTCGTCATCGTCGCCGCCGCCACGTAGCGTGTCATTGCCGGCTCCGCCATTGAGGTAGTCCTCGCCTGCGCCGCCATCGAGCAAATCAATGCCGCCGTTTCCGTAAAGAATGTCGACTCCGGCGTCTCCATAAACCGCATCGTTCCCATCGATATCCCGGCTGCCGCTGTCATCGCCGTTGATGGTGTCATTGCCATTTCCGCCGCCGATGCCATCCGCGCCTAGGCCGCCGTAGATGAAGTCATTTCCGTCGCCGCCCTGAAGCTGGTCGTTGCCATCGCGGCCGAAGATTGTGTCGTTGTCGGCTCCCCCGTTGATGGTGTCGTTCTCTGTCCCACCATCCAAGGTGTCGTTCCCAGCGTTTCCAAAGAGAGCGTCTCCTTCGGTCCCGCCATTTATGTAGTCATTTCCATCCTCACCGGAGATGGTGTCCAGGCCTGCGTTGCCATAGAGGTGGTCGGCGCCAATGCCCCCTTCGATCGTGTCGTCGCCGTTCTCGCCATTGACGATATCCGCGCCGTCGCGCCCGAAGATGAAGTCATTCCCATCTCCGCCGTAGAGGCGGTCATTGCCGAGATCGCCGTGCAAATAGTCATTGCCTGCGGCGCCATAAATCGTATCAACCCCGCTGCCGCCTCGAAGATTGTCGGCGAGAGGCGTTCCAAAGATGGTGTCATCGCCATCACCGCCGAGCGCGTCGATCAGTAAGGTGCTGCGTGGGGAGATGTATCCCGGCAATCGAATCGTGTCGTTGCCTGCGAGGCCATCGACTCGTAGTTCTCTAATGCCTTCCAAGTGGAACTGCAGATTGACGACTTCGATGTAAAGCCGGTTGGTGTTGTAGAACATGCTAATGGTATCAGCGTCAGGTGTGCCTTCGACATAAATGGTGTCGCCATCCACCCAGGCGGTGACGCTAGCAGCTAGCACGGTGCGCTCGCCAAGCTGCTCCATCGCCAGGAGTCGCGGGCGCAGCACTGCTTTGTTCTTGGTGATCGACTTCAAGTGGGTGTCTCCTGGTCGCCGAGTGCAATGTGGCAATTCAACGTGGCAATGAAGCTGTTCATCTGGTTGCCTTTGTATCGGTCTTTAGACCCAAGTCTAATTGAAAATAGAATAAATCGACGATTTTCTAAACAAATGGGCCGATTGGCTTCGCTGGCCTCGTCCTTTTTGGGGCCTACAGGGTCGTCTACTCTGGTTTCCATTTCCAGGTCTCTTGAATTTCATTCAGCGCCTTGGAGAGTTCTTTAGAGTCTTTTTTGGCGCCGCCGATGATCATGTAGGCTCGTTTGTCTTTGATGAGGATCCATGCTTCGATCGGCTTTAGTTCACCGTTTGCGGGCGCCGTGACGCGATAGGCTTCGGCGCCATCGAGTTTGATCGCGGTTTCGTCCACTTTGGCGCCAACTGGCTTGGCCCAGGCTTCGGCGAGCGCTTTGGAATCTGGGGCAGGAGATTTGCCGATGTCGATGCTGATCGACATCGAGAACTCGCCCGGCTTTTCATCCTTGGGGGCGAGGAGGCAAGCGGTGGCGCGGCTGCTCTGGTAGGGCTGCCAACCCTCCGGCGCGGTGAAAGTTGCTTGCCGGAGTTCGCATATCAGGCGATCGGGCATGTCGGGATGCTTGCGTACGATCAGGGCTTCCTTTTGCGATTGGGCAAAACTGGGTTGCGAGCCGGGTTGCGGAAGGAGGAGAAGAGCAAGCAAGAGAAATGTGCGCATGAAGTGGGCTCGGGGTGTAATTCGGAAGCCTAGCGCTTTGTCCAACTCCGCTTTTCAGATTGCAGAATCGTTTTGAGCCACGCACTGCTGGACAAGCCAGACAGCGGCGCCCGAATTTCCAACTTCGACAAAGCACTAGAATCAAGTTGTCTTATCATGAGGTTTTGGCTGACGGAGTTCATCGGGGGAGGGAGGCCGTTGGCGGCGATGGTGTCGATGACTGCGGTTGAAAAGGGGCAAGAAACGAAAAAAGGGATCGCGCTTGGGGCGTGATCCCTTTTTGTTGGTTTGCAAAGCTTGTTGCGATTAACGCTTGGAGAATTGGACACCACGGCGGGCGCCGCGGAGACCGTATTTTTTGCGTTCCTTCATGCGGGAGTCGCGGGTGAGGAAGCCGCTATCGCGAAGGGCAGGGAATTTTTCCATGTCGAAGCTGCAAATGGCGCGGGCGAGGCCCATTTTGCAGGCGCCGGATTGGCCGCTAGGGCCACCGCCGCTGACACGGATGAGCACGTCGATTTGACCCTTCATGCTGGTCAGTTCGAGGGCGTCGAGGACCGTCTTTTGGTCTTGGAAGTTGGGAAAGTAGGTCTCGAGCTCGCGGCCGTTGATCTGGATTTTGCCTGCGCCTGCACGAAGGCGAACGCGGGCCACTGAGGTCTTGCGTCGTCCGGTGCCGAGGGCATCGCCATTTAGTTTGTCTTTACGAACCGCAACCATTCAAGTCATCTCACAAAACTAGGTGTTTTCAATGTATTCGTTATTGGCCGGCAAGTTTGCGAGCGGAGACCGCTTAGCAAATGATCTTGCGGGGCTCTGGCTTCTGGGCTTGGTGAGGATGCTCGGTGCCTCGGTAAACCTTGAGATTGCTGAGCATTCGCACGCCGAGCTTGTTCTTGGGAAGCATTCGGCGAACGGCTTCCTTGATGATGTCTTCAGGCTTCTTGATGAGTCGCTCTTCGGCCTGTTCTGACCGCTGGCGAGGGTAGCCGGTGTACCAGGTGTACTTCTTCTGCTGCCACTTATTGCCGGTGAATTTGACTTTTTCGCAGTTCAAAAGAACTACGCAATCGCCGGAAAGGACGTGTGAAGTGTAGTCAGGGCGGTGCTTGCCCATGAGGACCATCGCTAGTTCGCTGGCGAGCCTTCCGACGACTTTGTCGGTAGCATCGACTGTCCACCAGCGCTGAACGACTTCACCCGTTTTGTGAATATACGACTTAGTTCCAGCCACGACGCACTTACCTCTCGCGCTTCTGCGCCCTAAACGATTTCGATACTTCTTTGGTTTTTTAGACTTGAGTCGGGGGATTTCTTCCGTCCAAAGTCGAAACGCGAAAACTACCAGTCTTTGGGGCGTTCATCAAGCCGTAATGCTTCGGGGAGTTTCTAGGTGGAAGGCTGACCGGGGCTTTAAGGCATTGCCTTAAACCCTTTTGGGTCAGGCACTTAATGCAGATCATCTTCAACTTTGAAAAGGATTTTCCATCGTCGCAGGTTCTTTGCTTTGGATTTTTGCTGGGGGTCAAAGTCGGTGCGGGCAGGTTGAAGGGGATTTGAATATTGCTTTTCTCGCGACCTGCCTTTCCCGCACTCAATCCCCGGAGTGCCGAGGAAGCGGGGGCGAAGCGACTCTAGCGGCTTCAGCCTCGGGGTGCGGGAGCGGGAACGCGGCTGATGGTGGGTTTCCACCGTTGTTTGACGGCGGTCGATTTGAGGCGGATGATGAGCACGCAACGACTTGCGATATTGATTGTGCCGTAGTGCTTAATTGGTTTGATGCCGGAGGCGACGGAACATGCTGCGAAACGAAATGAACCTTCTGCGACTTATGAAGTGGATTGGGGTGCGATCCACTCCCTGCGCGCTGAATCCGCGTATTTTCATCAACTTCGCCGATCGGATTGGGCTGAGTTGAAAAATTGGTCTAGTAAAAGAGGGCCCCTTCCGGTGAGAACGTT
>JBKJSI010000187.1:0-6986 GCA_046595915.1 Pirellulaceae bacterium | reverse complement strand
GCCCCGCGAACCGCTCCGAAGCCAATGAGCACCAACGCGCAGAACAAGAGGAATCCCAGCCAACGTCCGCTATTCATGGTGCGCATCTCCCGCCATATGTTGCCGCCATGATGGCGGCTGAAATGTTCGTAGTTGAAAAGGGTGATACTCGATGTCGCCAAGTGGCGGATCAAAGTGGGTTTGTCTCGTTCGATTCTAGTCGCGTTTCAGGAAAGCGTGAAAGGACTAATGCGGTTTGCCGCCCCTGCGACCATCACCGAAGCGCCATTCGATTGTAACCATGGGAAAGATAAATCGATTAACGCTACTTTAAGGCTCGCATTATCCTTTTGTCGCCCACACAGTTCCCCCGTATTGCTCCTTTAGCGTGTTCCGGCATTCCTGGGCGCGATCGACTTTTCCCTGTTCTGTCCAGAGTTTTTCGAGATGGTAAAGGGCCTCTGCGTGGGTTTGCGGTTCGGAAGGAAATAGCAAATCGACATGCAGGAACGCAATCACCGCGCTCTTCTTCTGCTCCGCCTTGAGTTGCCCCAATCCCAGCGCATTGTAAGCCTCACCAAAAAGCACCCGATCCTTGGGGTCATTTCGATCGATGATTCCTTGAGCAATCGCGATTCCTTCTGGCGCTTTCCCGGTCTCAACGAGGCACCGCGCCTTACCGATTTCACACAACGCCTTCACGCTTGCCGCCGAGGGCTCATTATGTGGCATCGCGATCACCAGCTCAAACTTAGTTAACGCGCCCGCCGCATCTCCCTTGGCCAGCAGCGACTTCCCTTCCCAATATCCACCTCGCATTTGCACATCAGGCGCACTGCTCTTGGCGAGCGCAGCGTACCTCTTTACCGCATTTTCATAGCTGCCACCCGCATAGGCGAGTTCGCCAAGTAGCTCGGCGGCTTCGTAAAAGTGAAAGGACTCGCCATTTGCCGTCACGAATTCGAGCAACTCTTTTTCGGCGGCCGCACGATCACTTCCCGCCAACGAAAGCTTCGCTTTCGAATACGCCGTATAGAAAGCCAGTTCTTGCTTCAACTCATTTCGTGAAATGTCTTCGGCCTTCACCTTGGCAAGATTCTCCAACGCCTCGTCATACTTGTCACCCATCGCCGCGTCCCGCCCCGCCCGCAACTCGCGCGGCTCGCTCGCGAAATTGATCGTCTGAATCTGGCTTCGAGGTATTTTCTTTACCGTCCCCCGCTCATCAATTTCCACCTCATCGCGACTGATTTTCTTAATTTCGCCGCGAGTAATGTCTTTGCTATGCGAAACAATCTGGTCGGTCTGTGCGAAGAGCGGAGATGCGAATCCAAAGACGATCAAGGTCAGCAGCGTATTGCGAATCAACATAAGTTTACGATCTCAATTTGTATGGAATGGACCAAACCTAGGAACCCGACTTCACTGGCTGAGGCGTTTTTGGCGCGGCGGTGGTTGGCGCCGCCGGCTTTTTTAGCCCCGCCAACCCCGTTTCCGGTTCGCCCGACTCCTTCTGGGCTCGCTTGAGCAAAGCATCAAACTTCGCCAGCCATTCGGGTCCACCCATCTGAGGATAGAGCTGATAAACAGTGGCGATTTCCTTTTTCACCGCCCCCATTTTCGTTTTCAGTTCAGCGCTCGGCGCTTTCTTCGCTTGACCGAAATAGCACAACGCAATCGTGTACCTCGAATCAAAAAAGATGCTCGAATACTGTGGATTTCTGCGAGTCAGATTGGAAAGCTTAGCGAGTCCCCAAACGATATTCTCATTCTTGGCGGCATCGAGTTCCTTGCCCGAGATTGCTTCTTTAAAATACTTCTCGCCGCCCGTCGCGCCCCATTCCGAAAGGACGCGCGCCGCTTCCATTTGGAATTTTGGTGTATTTCGATATTTTGGGTCTTTGAGAATCTCCAGCATGTTACCGTACGCTGCCTGATAACTTCCCAATTTGGTCAGGACAGCCGCTTGACTGGCTCTCAGTTGCGCTTCGACGGCTGGTTCCGGTTTGAGTTTGAGAACTTCGTCAATCACGTCTGCCGCGGTGTTGTAATAACGCTTGGCGTCGCCGGTTGGTGGTCCCGACGCGTTGTCAAAGCTCTCGCCAAAGCCCACAAAGGTCTCCGCGACCCAGCGAAGGAGCTTCGGATCCTTCGTATTTCCACGCACGCCTTGCAGAAATTTTTCGGCGCCACTCGCCAAGTTGGCCTTTACCTTCGGATCTTTCGCCAAATCAAGCTGTTCCTTCATATCTCTTGCAAGCGAGTAATAAGTCGCCACGACACGCTGTTCATTTTCTCCTTCGCTCTTTTTCAAAATGTCTGTCAACTTCTCCATCGCCGTGCTCGCCTTGGCGATTGCCGCCGCCGGATCAGGCGCGGTCGGCAAGAGAGCAATCTGGGTCGCCAGTGAGACTCGGCAGGTTTGTTCCGTCAGCGCCGCATCAAAAAGCGTCCCCTCGGTGTCCTTGGCCATAAGCGCCATTGGCCCATTCGTCGGGTCGTCTAATAGTGCAGCCGCTTGCTGCGGATTATTGGCCTTCACAAAAATATCAGCCAGTGAGACGGTGGCCAAAATGCTGGCCGTCGTCGGCGCAGCGCCCTGAAACCTTTTCACGCTCGACTGCAATAACTCAATCGCCTTCGCTTTCATTTGGTCAGAAGCCGCATCGACCGCAATCGCGCCGCCATTGGCCGCTGTGCGAAGCTCATTTTGACGATTGACATATTGGCTCCAGAACGCCAAACCCGCCTTCGACTCCGCTTCCGCACGAAACGGAGAAGCCTCCGGAATCTTGCCCAGCGATTCGATCACGCCTTCGTAATCCTTGGCGTTCATTCGCAGCCCAATGAGAAGCCGCAGCGCCTGGCCAGCCTCATCATCATTCGGCCAATTCTTGGTAATCAGTTCCGCAATCGGCATCATTCGCTTGAGTTCAAATTCTTGCAGTTCCTTTTGGTCTGCCTTCAATGCCGCCAGATAAAGTTTCTTCACAGAGTCGAGCGCTCGGCCAGCGCACAGCTTGGCATTTTTATCCGTGGGAAAACGACGGGCGACAAACTCACCCACAATCGCTGCTTCGTCATATTGCTCGGTCACAAAATAACAATTCGCAAGTTGCAACCGAACTGCATTGACCTCTTCGATCGGAGTGCTCGGCAGGACAAGTTGCAGTGCGCGCCGAAAACCATTGAGCGCACCCTTAAAACCCTGAGTTACTCCGCCCTTTGCTTCCTCCAACTGCTTTTTCAAGCTCGCAATTTCCGCCTCATCCTTCTCCACTTTCAGCCGCTCTTCAATAATGCCCTGACGCTCTGGCAATTCAATCGCCGCGCTAAATGCATCCTGCGCCGCTTCACGAGCTTGTTCAAAAGTCTTGATCTGCACGAGCGCCGAAGTTGTGACATTGGAAACTTCCACTCCCATATCCGCAAGGAGTTTCCTCGCAGGCGCTTGATCCACGCCTTCCAGTTTACTCACCTGCATGGCGAGTTTTCGCGCTTCAGAAAGCGCCTTCTTGACGCTCTCATCCTTCGGATCCTTGGCTTTGGCGGCGTCCGCAAATTTCTTGTGCGCAACTGCCGACAGATAGCGAAGGTGAATCCAGTTCCGATCCTTTTCTTCCGAAGGCTCCATTTCGTTGACCCAGAGTGTCGCCGAAGCAATCGCCGCCGGATAAGCCTTTTGACTCTCATCCAGCCAGCATTCCATCGCCTCCAGCAATGCCTCCAGGCCGAGATTTCGATTGGCCGCATCTTTCACAATGCCACCTTCCACCTTCATCTGATTGAAGATCTCCGAGAGGATCTTAATCGCCCCTGGAAAATCCCCTAGTTTCTTGTGACAACGCCCTTCGCTCACCCGAGCAAAAACCCCAATGTCGTATCGCGCATATTTTGTTGCAATTTCCTTATATTCGCTTACCGCCTTCTCAAGTAACGGCTTGCGCTCGGGCGATTCCGGCGGCAGGGCATCTGCAAGTTCTTCATAGGATTCAGCAACCTCGGAACGCACTAACCGATAGGTCGAACGCAGTAAATCACGCTGCGTAAGCTCATCCGCGGATAGTGGCGTAGCTTTGTTATCGCTTTTGGCTTCAAGTGGCTCGAGCCGTTTACGAATCTCATCTCGCAGCGCAACAAATTGATCGGTGGAAGTCTTGAGTAGATCGCCTCCCACCTTGCGCAAATCCGCCTTCTTCGGCCCAGCCGCCGATTTCGAAGCCGTGAGCTTTGCTTTTGCACGATTACGAAGCAGTCGCGACACCTCAAGTCGCGCATCGAGCGCTTGAGGGTGCGTTGGTTGATCAGAGACAAATTTGGCGTACGCGGCAGCGCACTCGTCAAACCGCTTTTCGAGCGCCGCACCAGGTGAGATCAATTCTGTCGAACGAAAGATCGTTCGCGCCCTCTGCAGTTGCACTTCCGACTTCAATTCCGGCGGCGTAGAAGGGCTCTTTTCGAGTTCATCCAGAAAATCAAGCGCGACGTCGTAATACTTCTTGCTGATCAGCCGATCTAAAAACGCCTTCGCCGGTTCCTCGGAAAATGACGGCGACTCAGACCCCATCGCCAATCCCAGCGCAATCGCCCAAGCGTGAAAAATCCTTCTCCATTGCGCCTCCTTCGGCATGCCCCTACTCCCGGTCTGTTGAAAAGAGCGTGAATTTGCGTATTTTGGGCGGCTTCCTGTCTGCATAGTGATTCATTATATCGTTGCCCCACATTCCGCAACGAGATGGTAAGGCGGTTTCATTTGCCTTTCAGCCCGCAACTGCTTCGACTCGGCAAGCATTTTCGCCTATGCTGAAGAAGCGGCCACCCCATTCCCAAGCAAGGGCCGACCTTGACCCTCGACTTCCGAAAACCCCGCTCCAAACCACTTGTCGTCCGTCCGGCAGTGCGGGCGCGACCTGCTCCGCTCAATCCCTACTCTCGTCGCTTCCAAATACGGTTGATGCTGGCGGTTGGATTGATCCTGGGCGGGTGTGCCCTTCTCGAATCATTCTTCACCGGGCGTTTCCCCTTCAACTCAGCCAGTTCCGCCACTACTGAGGCCGAGCGAATCGTCGAAACCCGCCTCGCCGCGAAACCGCGCGCCACCGCCGATTCCCTCTCCATCATCTCGATGCCAATCACGCCCAGTCCCTGGCATCAGGCAGAACCCGAATCCGACACCACGAAACAAACCCGCGCCGACTTTTGGAAACGCCTCTACGAGTCTCTCTCCGTCAAACAGCGCGACCACCTCCAAGTAACCCTCCGCCACGCTTTGCGAAAAGCCCCCTCCCCACTCGGCACCTCCGAAAGCGCCGAACTCTTGCGAAACCTTCAGCAGCAAGCCGAGCAATACGAGCAAAAAGGAACGAAAGAACTCAGCGAATCAAAGATCCTATCTGTTGAAAAACAAGCCGAATTCAAAACCGCCCTCGAGAAAGTCATGCTCGATTGGCGCCAGTCAACTGAACCAGCCCTCGCCAAAGCCCTCAAAGCCGAGCCTATTTCCGAGACAGAACTAGAAGTCCTTCGCAACATAGACAAAGCCTGGAGCGACCTCGCCCTCAGCGAAGTCCGCGACGACAACGGCTCCCCCTCCAGCGACACCATCGCCTGGTTCGGCATTTTCGATTCGCTGACACATGACGCCCAGTTTTTAGAGAACGCCAAACAAGTTACCTACACCGAAATGTTTGACCAATCCGCGATTCTACGCGGTAAGCCCATTACGATCAGCGGCGAAATTCGCACCGCCGAATACCAAAAGGCCCGTCCCAACCACTACGGCGTCGAAGGCTATTACGTCTATTGGATTCGCCCCGATAACTATCGCGATGCTCCCGTCAAAATCTTTTCCCTGGCAGCCCCCGACGAAAAACTCGCCGCCGCAATCGAAAAAGACTTCGCCCCGCTCATCGGCCGAAAGATCGAACTCAGCGGCATCTTCTTCAAACGCATGCCCTACCGGGCGCAAGACGACGTCCGCGCCGTCCCCACGATCCTCTGTGCAAAAACAGAATTGTTCGCACCCAACGAAGGCATCAAAGAAGCCAACGAATCCTTCGGGCTGACGGTGCTTCTCGTGCTGTTTGGCGTCATCGCCGCAGTGCTTCTAGCCGTCTATTCCTTCTCGGACAAGAAACGAGTCAAACCCCTCCCCGAAAAAATCGACCTGCCGCCTACCCCCATGAAGCAAGACTAGCGGCACTCTATGGCTACTTATTACCTAACACAAACTACTCGAACGTTGCTGCTCATCAGCGCATTGCTGACAACATGCAGCCCAGCCCTCAGCCAACAAAAATCCGAATCGAGCCCCTGGCAACGACCTGAGAGCGCCAAGGCGCTGTTCGAGTCCCTTGGAATTTCGCTCCAAGCGCCCACAGACCACGAAAATCCATTAGAAGCCGAATACGAGCATTATCTCCGAATCCTGAACCGCCTTCGACAATTGCCTACTTCACTTGTCCATGACTGGGCACAAGCTGGGCCGCACATTTCCCCTGCCAGCATGAAAGAGAAGCTCTGCAGCGGCGACGTGCTCCGAATCGATGGAACGGCACAAGAAATCGATTCGGTAGAACTCCCCAAAGATCTCGCAAACCGCTTTGATGTCAAAAAACTCTTCCGAATCAGGATCTGTGCAGCCGAGTCCAATACTCCTGATGTTGAAATTTGGACGTTTGATATTCCAAGAAAATGGCCAATTGGCGAACTCATGTCGATGCCCATCCGCGCAGATGCACTCTACCTAAAGATGGGAGAACCCTCTCGATTCACCAACATCCGCCCTGCCATTTGCGTTGCGACTCATGTTGGATGGTATCCACAAAAAGCTGAGCAAAGCGTTGGCGTAACAACTTCTCTCGCGGCACTCGGCAAAGCAGATTTCGATGTATCACTCATTGAAGGCATACGCAAAGAAACCTCCAAACGCCTCACCGCCGAACTCACAGAACCTTTCCACCAAATGCTCGCCGCCCAATCGCGCATCGATTGGTCCTCACTCAAAG
>JBKJSI010000152.1:0-5960 GCA_046595915.1 Pirellulaceae bacterium | reverse complement strand
TTGGCGAAGTTCATTTGCGACATACCACATTTCAGGAAGTGTTTCAATTTCAAATAGGCAAAGTACGAGATTGCGCACATTGCCCCGTCATATCCAAAGTTACCGCTGGCCCTGGCTCACGACCACGTTTCATTGCCCGAGCACTCGATCGACTACCAGGCAGAGTTGGCCGCGATTGTTGTGAAGAACGAGGCCACTCCTCCCTCCGATTAGCAAATCGTCGAATGGCACGCCTGGTAGTGTCGAGAGCCACGCCACGCAGGGCCAGCGGCAACTAAGGCCCCGGGTCAAAATAAGTTGACGGATTTTACGAAACCTGATCTAACCCTGCGATGCAGGATGCATTGTTTGTTCAACGGATTGGGCGGAAATTTCGCGTACTGTCGGCGTTGATGGACGAGCGGTTTCGTCGGCAGTGGGCGGCCACGGAGGTGAGGGCGTATGGATGGGGTGGAATTCAAGCGGTGGCGGATGCCACCGGCCTATTGCCGACGACGATTCGCAAGGGACTTTCGGAACTCCGCAAGCGGGCCAAGCATCCGAACACTCCACCGCCGACTCGCATTCGTTGCAAAGGTGGCGGGCGAAAACAGAAAACGCAGTCCGATCCTAGGCTATGGAAGGCGCTGGAAGCATTGGTGAACCCGGCAACGCGCGGCGACCCCCAATCACCGCTACGTTGGACCTCGAAAAGCACTCGAACCTTGGCTCGAGCATTGACCAAGCAAGGTCATCCGGTAAGCGCCCGAACCGTCGGGCGACTGTTGCGAAAGGAAGGTTACAGTTTGCAAGGCAATCGCAAGACCAAGGAAGGCAGCTCGCACGTGGATCGCAATGGGCAGTTTGAGCACATCAATGCTCAGGCATTGGCGTTCATGCGGCGTGGCCAGCCGGTGATCTCCGTGGACACGAAAAAGAAGGAATTAGTCGGGGAATTCAAGAATGGTGGCCGCGAATGGTCACCGCAGGGAGAGCCGGATGAAGTGCAAGTGCATGATTTCTTGGACAAAAAACTGGGCAAGGCAATTCCCTATGGCGTGTATGATCTCACCAAGAACCAGGGTTGGGTCAGTGTGGGAATCGATCATGACACGGCTGAATTCGCCACCGGCGCGATTGGACGCTGGTGGAAAAAAATGGGCCGCAAATGCTACCCCAGGGCAAAGCAGCTCCTGATCACCGCTGATGGGGGCGGCAGCAACGGCAGCCGCTGTCGCTTATGGAAAGTTGCACTTCAAAGGCTGGCCGATCAACTGGGAATTCCCATTCACGTTTGTCATTTTCCGCCGGGAACCAGCAAGTGGAACAAGATTGAACATCGCATGTTCTGTCATATCACTCAGAACTGGCGCGGACGCCCACTTGTCAGTCATGAAATCATCGTCAACCTCATTGCCAACACCGTGACGCAGCAGGGGCTCAACATTCATGCCGAACTCGACCAAAGCCGCTATCGCGCCGGAATTAAAGTCTCCGACGAAGAACTCGCCAAGGTCAACTTGAAGCGACATTCATTCCACGGCGAATGGAACTACACCATTCAGCCAACTCAACAAAAAAATTAACCACGTTAATTTGTCGCGGGCCCTTAACGCCCAAACGCAGTTGACGAAGGCCAGTGCTAGACTCTGATGGAGTCCATGAAGCCGCCGCGATTCACACTTCGTTTCCTCTTGGTGCTCGTCACCATCACCGCAGTGAGCATCGGCATCTGGCGGGCGCTCTACGTCCCTCGCCGAATAACAGAACCATACGTGCATGCTATCCAAGTAGGCAACCCAGAGTGGCGCGTCCGCCTCCTGCTCGGCCCGCCCCACCACGTATTTCGTGGAGCCCAAGTCTGTTGGACCTACGATCTATACGACACTAATGAATATCTAGAACTAACCTTCGAAAACGGCAGGCTACTGAAGATAGAACACATGTCCTACATCAGCGGCCCCCCGCGATAGGATGGACTAATGCCCAGTTGAAGGCCTCTCTCCTCAGTTCACCCCCGCCTTCTTCATCCCCTTGCTCGCCGCCAACTCCCAAGCCCGCTTCGCAACGCCAATCAGCTCCGCATCCACCTCGCTCACCGCCGACACAACCAGGTCGCAGTGATACCGGCTCTTCGAAGCCTGCTCCGTCTTCCGCACCCGCTTCGATTCCCAAGGCTCCTCCAACTTGAGCGTGACCATCACCGCGTCTTTGCGCGGATGAACCCCAGCAAACGCCGGCTCACCCTTCGCGGCAATCAAATGCACGCAAGTCTGCTTCACCTCCACCAGCACCGCCGAATCACTCGTGGCAGCCCGCAATTTTTTTAGCAGCGCCAGGTAAATGGCATCGCCCCCCTTCGCCGCAAACATCTCGAGTCCCGCTTCCTTCTTAGCCATGCAAACTCTCCGAGACGTCAGCCCGTTGTTTTTGTCCAAAGCCCTTTGGACAAAGCTTTATCGCCGAGCAGTCTAACACCCAGCAAACTGCGCATCCAGAATCCGCTCTCGATGATTGACCATTGATGAATCGCCACGTTGTTTTCTGAACACGGCCTCGATCGACCCAAACTCCAACGTCGACCAACGCACCATTTCCAATTGCCTCTCCCCCCTTTCAGATGCCAATACATTGCGGCCGAATTCGCGCTTTGCTCAAATCATCATGGGCAGATAAAGATGCACGTTTTGCAAATTCGTATTGACCTTCGTATTGACTATAGTTCGCCTGTTGGGAGAAAAGTAATGCGATCGGCATTCGTATTAGTCGCCGCACTCATCGCGGTACAAGTTTGCAGTTCGGCGATTTGCGGTGCGGGGATATTAATTGCGGAAGACGCCGTGAAAGCTTCCGCCACCCTCGAAGGCAAAAAGATGGAGTTCCCCGAAAAGGGAGTCGCGGGCGGCGTCAGAGCGACCACGGCTCTGCTAGAGTCGTGCCACGACAGAAGCCAAGGCACGCTCGCCGACCTAAAGAAAGCCCAAGAGGGCGATCACGTCCGACTGCTGTTCGCAATGCCAGTCACGGTCACCGTCGGCAGAGAGAAGCTGGAAATAACGGAATTGGTTCTCACCCAGCCGCTGAACACAGGCGTGTTTTGGCTCCGCGTCGGGAACAAAGTCGTCCGCTGCACCAAGTACAGGTTTGAAAAAGAACAAGACTTCGTAGCCTGGCGAAACGAAGCGAAGCTCACCAAGTAATCGCCCCAGAAAGCAAAAGCAACCTCCACATCCCAACCCGAAGCGTAAGCGAGGTCCCCCCGTCCCCACCGGTTAGCCGCGACGCAACGCGGAGCGCTTCGCCACCACCAAAACGGGTGCATGAAGACACTAGAAAAACCCCCAATCCCAACCCGAAGCGTAAGCGAGGCCCCCGAAAAACTCCGACGATCACAATATGCGCCGCGAACGACTTGTCGGATACGGCTCTTTCAGGGACGGGTTACCCATTGGCCATCAAAGGGGCTTCCTTCGTCGTCTGCCAGACGGTTTTTTTGTGGGACGGTGGTGTGCGTCCCGGTACTCTAGTATGAGCGCATTGGAGGGGCGGCGAACATCGCGATGCTTGGCGACGATTGAGACGATTTGGAAGACGTTCGTCACGGGATGCGCCAATCCAGAGGCTTGATATTGTCGCAACAATTCCTCTCCGTCGATGCATCCTCTTGTGAGCGCGAGCCGCGATGCACCCCAGGCGGCGACTTCCATGACATCGCGAACCGACATTCCGAGTCGATCAACGTGAACGTATCTTCCTCTTTCGATAGCAATCAATTCGTAACTGGGGCGCAGAACGCGACCAATGATCGCGGTAACGAAGCGAATTTGCGGAAATGCTTCTAAGAGAAGCTTGGGACTAACAGGCACAATTGAATTGCGAACGAACTCGATCATCCGATCAATGATCGAATAGGTCGGTTTGGCAATACGAAGTCGCCCATCGCGAAGCAGTTCGCAGTCATCGCCTAGGATGTTTTTCAATTCCTCCGGCGAACTTGCCAAGCTAATTACTTTGAGCTGGTCAAAGTAGATTCCGTTCCTTTTGGCAGAATACAATTGAGATCGAATAAGCGATCGAAGTCGGTCTCGATCGAAAACTGCGCAGAGGTCACGCAACGAAAGCGTTTCTTGCGAAAATTGAGGCAACGGGTTACGGCGCCGGCGTGCAAGGTCGGTATGCGCGAATAGCGATTCAATTGAGATTCTCGCGTCCAGGTTCTCTAAGTTCGACTGTTGGAGAAAACTAAACGTCTTGTTTCTCAGTGCGCGTTGCAGGATTGGAGGAAAACGCGACACCGACTGTGCTCGATTGGAGTAACAAGGGCATTCAGCGACGCGAGCGACCAGCAAAAGGCGCCACAGGTCATCCGTTCCAAGCAGCAACATCGCTCGCCGAGAGTCGACAAAGATCGAATCCGCGAGCGCTGTCTTGACTGAGACAAAGAACTCCTCTGAGTAGCCATGAAATTGCTTGAGCTTTCTAATTGCTGCCTTGACGAGTTGCCTGACTCTCTCTCGGGTGACTCCTTGACTCGTGGCGATAGTCTCAAGAGTGCATCCTTCTAACCTGGAGATGACAACCGTCTGCGCGCGGGGCCTAAGGACTTGAAGCATCGTATTGGTCAGCTGATTTACATCGCTTGGCTTTGTGGCACCGCCGAATCGATAGCCGTTAAGCCCCTGCTTGAGATAGATTCGCAACTCACTTCGCAACTGCGATAGCATCTCAAGCTTGAAGCCCTGGTATTCGAAGGCTGAAATCGCTTTGCCACTTTCTTGGTGAACTACTTGTCCTCGGATGGCAAACTGATGCAGATCGCGAATAGTCATGAAGCGTTGCTTCTTCAAGAATCGCGATAATTTTCGCGTCATTCGAAGCGGAATATCGTTCCATCGCTGTTCAAGAAGGTCCGGGGCTGGCTCCGGATAGGTGACATGTTCACGATATGCCCTTAAGCCAAAAAGTCTCATACGATCGAATTCAAGTCGGATCCGCCGAATCGCTTTTTTACCAAGATGGTTCTTCAACCCTGAGCTGCGCGCACCAGTGGGGGTCGCGCCGACCTTGGTCGGATTTGTCGATAGTTGAAAAAGCTGAAATAGGGTCGCGATTTCAAGATGGTCCAAAACTTTGACCACTCTTGGCGGCAAGTCGAGCGGCACGTCTCGCCAATTCAAATTCCCGAACTCGCCCGGGAATCCTTCAGGCACCCTAGTTGACCGCTCGTTGCCGATGAGTCGCAAGGATAATAGCGATCTCAATCCGTCGACATCGCCCTTCAACTTCCCTTTGTGTCCGCAACCAAGTCCGATTCTTATGAAGTCGCCGATTGTCGTTTCATGAAAATCGACATGGCATAGGACATTAGCTTCGATTAGATCGCGCACCTTCATGTTGAGCGGAATTTCCTCCGCCGCCATTAAACGAATGTACAACCGTCGGACTGCAACGACCTCTCTAGTTTTCTTCTCTCCGAACCATCTTGTGTGCTTCTGCCAAGCATCCTCCGAAATAGCGAGCATATCGCGTATCAGCTTGACGCCCCGGCGTTTCAGTTCTTCCCGGACTAAACTCGGAATAAACACTAGAGGTGTTGTCAATTCCAAAGGTCGTTGCGACACAGCAAGAGGAACATCAGCGCAAGCCAGTGAAGTGATCACTTTGCCCGGGGGTTCCGCCGCACCACCAGCTAGTTCCCTCGCTTGCGCGATGAGCCCTTTCAGCAATCTTCTTTTCTTTTCGCCTACACCTTGAAATTGATCAGTTTGATCAAAATTGATGGCCAACAACTCGCTGAAGGTTTCAATGCGAAATCGTTGCAACCAAGGAATAATCAAACTGGGCACGCTCAATCGCGAGTCAATTCGCTCGTTGCGCAGGGGCTCACCGACCATCGATTCGCTGGTCTGTTTCGCTGCCATTGGTGAATTCATCATGCCGATTATATGCACATTTGACTTCCATCCTCCACAACGCTCCTG
>JBKJSI010000087.1:0-3464 GCA_046595915.1 Pirellulaceae bacterium | reverse complement strand
TTTGGCAGCGTTGAAACTCGGGGTTAAAAATCCATACACTCCGCCAATCTTGTGGCTCTCAGGCGCTTGGCCAAAATGATCTTCGATTTGGACTTCGTAGCGCCCGCGAAGGTAGAGGCCGCTGTTGCTGCCTTTGGGATAGCGGAATTCAGCGGCTAATCGAAAGTCCTTGAAAGTGGCTTCGGTGATTAGGTCATTGCCCGGCGTGGCATTGACGAGAAGACCCTCCTTCACTTGCCAGCCGTTCTTTTTCGCTGCGTCGCGAGGTTTCCAGCCTGTGAGGTCGCGACCGTTGAAGAGGGTGATTGGCTCGCCCCAGATCGGTGTTGCTTCCTTATCTAGCGCTGGCGCACGCTTGGCTTCCCAAGAGAGCTTCACTCCTTTGTCATCGGTGATTTCGCCGCGAAGGATTTCTCCATCGAGACGCCCTATGACTTCGACATCGGTCTTGCGTCGTTCCCATTGCGGCGGAACGGTGAAGCGAAAGCCGCCGTCGACGATTTCGATTTTGGAGATCGGGCGAACGCTGCCGAATTGTCCAACATAGCCGCCGACGAGCGTGCTCGTTCCTGATTTGCGAATTTCGAGCCAGGAGGGGTAATCGCCGCTCGCGCCCTTCACGGTTAGATCCCACTGGCCAATCAGGGCGGCTTCGGGTTTCGTTTGCGCCGATGCAAGCCTGCTCATTGCGAACGTAGAAGCGATCCATGTGATAGCAATCAAGCATTTCACAACATCAAAATGATATCGGGACATCCGCTTTGCTCCTTGGTGTGCCATCACAAATGATCGATAGCGCGTTCGCACAGTTTGGTTGATGTGCTTCGTCAATTCAATCCTTGCAGAATCGGTATCTCTTGTCAGGCCGCTGATTGGCTCTTCCAAAGCCGATCCGCCAATTCTCGTATTTCCGCGCACATGACGAGTTTCTTCAGCCACTTCGCGGGGATCCCCTCTTCACCATAAAAGGCGCCGGCGATTTGTCCGCAAACTGCGGCGGTCGTGTCGGCGTCGTCGCCCAGATTTGTCGCACGGATGACTGATTCCTCAAAGCTTCGCGATTTCAAGAAGCACCAAAGGGCCGCTTCGAGGCTTTTCACGACATATCCCGATCCGATTATGTCTCGAATGGGCTTATTGCGATAATCACCGGCGGCGATGGAGCGAATCGAATCGCACGTTAACCCCTCGACGCCATGTGCGAAGAGACAATCTTCGCGACTTGCGCCCGAGAGGGCCGCATGTAGAATTCCGCCGAGCAGTTTGCAGGCTTCAATACATTCGGGGGCAGCATGCGTCGTGCGCGAACTCTCGCCCGACATGGCGATCACTTGCTCGCGATCGGAGTGAAAGAACATTGGCACGGGCGCGAGCCGCATAATCGAGCCGTTGCCGGCGGTATGAGGATCTGGGTCGCCGCTGAAAGGGTCTTTTGTTCGCATGAATTTGTAGAGTGCCCGTCGAGTGGCCATGCCAATATCAAAACAGCGCCCGACGCTGCTCAAGTAGCCATCGAGATTCCAGTTGACATAACGCTCCATCTGATCGACGGGATCAAAGCACTGTTTTTCGACTAAGCTCGTCGCCAAACAGAGGGCCATCGATGTGTCATCGGTCCATGCGCCGGGGGGCAAATAGAAAGGTCCGCCGCCGACCATATCGGTAACGGGTTCAAAGGAGCCGCGTGGTTTGAATTCGACGGTGGTTCCGACGGCGTCGCCGCAAGCGAGGCCGAGTAGGGCTCCTCGAAAGCGGGATTGAGTATCCAAATAATGACTCCTTCCAAATATCTCACGAGAAATTATTGTTCAGAACTCAGTTTTGCCAGAATTCTGTGGCTTTGAAATTCTGCATCAACAAATGAGACTCTGGGTGTTCCCAAGCCAGCAGGGCCGGCGACCTCTTCAGGCCGAAACCTCGCTGATCCAATTTCATTTTGTACAGCTTGTATATGAGAGTCTTCTGCAGCGAACCGTTGAAAGGTGGCGACAATGGCCTCCTGCCAGACTTGATCTCCCTCACGTCCTATGGGCCACGATGCATAGTCCACAAGGATGATGCCCGCTGACTCGAAAACCGCCAACACAAAAGTGGCACAAGTTAGTCCATTTCGGGTTGGTCCCAAAAGGAATTGCCCAGTCGCAGTGTCGAAACACTCGCTTGGCGAACTAAATGCATATGGAACTCCCCCCTTTCTATTGGCGCGGTACACTTTTCGACAAATCGCTGCGACTTGTTTTAACCGGCGCGGATGAAAGAGTGAGTCGATCCAGAGAAACGATGAGTCAACGCCTTGTAAACCATTGCTTAACCGGCAATGCCATTCCAGATGCAGCAACTGAAGAGGATCGTCCGCTGCCGCTCGATGCAATACGCCGATGTGACGTTGATTTTCATTCACCGATTGAATCGCAACTGCGGCATAGCATTCGCCGGGAATCTGCGATTCCGCAAATCGATGTACTCGCTCCATTGCGGCGATTATCCTTCCAGGCCCACCAAAAGCCCTTCTTCAAATTCTCCATCGGCCTTCAATTGTGATTCAAATCGTTCCAATAGAGAATGTCGCGAAGGAAGCCGACTTTTTGGTGGTAGGGTAGAAGTTAGTATGGCCAGAATCAGATCAGTAGAAGCGACGGAAACATCAATTTTCGCGAGTATTGCGTCCAACTGGGAGAATGCTTGATTGAAGAGTAGTTGATCGACCGAGTCGTAGATCAAATCAAGTGCGAACTCGTTGTGCCCATGGGTGTCGAGCCGGATTGCTCGCTCGAAAAAAGGTTCAATTTCTCGACTCGATCGATCTCCGTTCGTCTTGGTCGGCCAAGTTCTCGAAAATTCAGCGAGATCGTTCGCAATATCCGATTGGCTGTTTGGATCTAGATCGTTTGCTTGCAATTTCTGAATGATCTCGTCGACGGCATTCTTCACTTCGCCGTCAATTTTCTCAACTCCACCAAACGCATGTTGTGAAAGCCAATCGCGCAAGATTCTTGCTCCGACTAGTGCCGCAGCTCGGTCACTAATTAGCTCATCATGAATTGCCATAACCCTCACGCCCCTTCACAGCTCATCCGCCTCAGCGCCGCCCGAAAGGCTGGATCAGAACGAATCGAATCAAAATCTTTGTCGCCCGCGATGCGGTCGCGTAGTTTCGGTTCGAGATCTAGCGCCCGTTCGAGATGTAGCACTGCTAGCTGCACGTGGTCGAGCAAACTCAAGTAACAGGCGAGGTCATAATGGACATGCGGCTCGTCTGGCTCATAGCCGAGGGTTTGCTCGAGCGTTTCCACCGCCCGCTCTAAACGATCGAGATTGCGATAGCAGGCGGCGAGTAGCAGCCAGGCGGGAATATTCTCTTCGTCGCGGCGAACGCAGCGGCGGAGGAGGCGGATCGCTTCGGGCAACTCGCCCACCAACACACAGCAGCGGGCTTTTAGAAAATAGACCATTCCATTGGCGGG
>JBKJSI010000877.1:0-7012 GCA_046595915.1 Pirellulaceae bacterium | reverse complement strand
GTGGAAGTCAAGGGTAAGGCGTTCCAGAGCCTCGAAGTTGGCGACGGCCTCGCCGACATCCTTTGAAATTGCCGGCCCACTCGCTACGCGTATCCATTCGATATTGGATAACAAGGTCATTTTTTTGAGCAGGTTCACATCGATTTTGGTCGCCGTGAGGTCAAGCTCTCTTAGCAACGTAATGGCCCGAAGCCCTTCGGCAAGATCGCTTTCGCTGTCACGGAGCGAACCAGGCGAGAGCGATGTTAAACGCGTGCATCTGGCGAGTTGCTTGAGCCCTTTTGCGGATAGAGCGGATGCACGAAGCTTGAGCGACTCGAGATAACTCAACGCGGCAACTTCACTCCAAATCGCATCTTCGAGCCGATCGGACCAAAGGGCGACTCGCTTCAGCCTTGGCCAAGTATTGAGGATCGTTTTCAATTCCTGGGTATTGGGTTCCGAGGCCCATTTTTCTTCAATGAAAACGCACTCCTCCATCAAGCGGCAGTTCAGCAGGCATTTCCACTGGTCAGGAGAAGATGCTGCGATCGGCTTGCCGCTTTCATTTGTCACTCGCACGAGGCGCCAAGGTTGAGCGAGTAGTGGATCGGTGGAGCTGAGGGTACGTTCCCAAGGCGAATCGGCGTTGCCGCCCCGAAAAGTCCAAGACAAAGCGGGCTGACTACGGCGAAGCACTTCGAACGCGGCAAGATCAAGGGAATCGCCCTCCCCTGAAGCGACCGACGCTCCCGCAGCGGCTTCGATCTTCGTGGCTGATGCTTGATTGGCCTGCGATATATTTTGCTTCTCTTTGGACGAATCGGAATTCGTCGATTCTAGTTGGGATGATGATCCATTGGACTCTTTGGCAAGTCGGTCGTTTGCGCTGTGGGTTGGTTTAGCGGGAAACCAAAGTGGCCACAGGAACAGGAGAGCGAGGGGCGTCGCAATCAAGGCGAGGAGTGTGGCCGCACCTGCTAACCAAAGTGGGGCGGTTTGAAATTTGGCGCCCCCCACCGTCGTCGTCGAATCGAAAGGTCGCGAGGGAGCGAGCGAAAGTGGATCTGGCTGCAGCGCGGGGGCAAGTGCGAGGGTTGGCAATGCGCCGAAATGTTGAGTGGTAAGTAAGGCCTGGGGAATTGATGGATCAGACGCGGAGGTGGGAAGGGGACTTGGACGGGAAGCAGCGCCCTCGACGGGGTTCGCGGATTGCTTCTTGATATTCTGCAGCAATTGGGCGATTTGCTTAGCCGTTTCTAGCGCCGAAGCGGGCCGCAGCTGCCGATCTTTCTCCATGAGCGTCATCACCAGCTGGGAGACCTCTGGAGAAATCCTGCCATTGAGGGCGACGGGGGGCTCTGGATTATGGGTAGCGAGCTTGGTTAACACGCTGAGCGTGTTCGGTCCGGCAAAGGGCCTTTTTCCCGTTAGCAATTCGTAAAGAACAACACCCAGGCTGAAGAGATCTGCGCGAGCATCGATATTTTCCCCCGCCGCTTGCTCTGGCGCCATGTAAAACGGAGTTCCCAGGAATGCGCCCGACTCGGTGAGACCTGCATCGCCTTCTTCAATTCGGGCGAGGCCAAAGTCGAGGAGCTTCACGCGCCAGGCCTTATTGGTCTCCATCCAAATATTGGCGGGCTTGATATCGCGATGGATCAACCCTTTTGCATGTGATGCAGCGAGGCCCTGGCATACCTGGTGCGCAATGCGCAGCACTACGGGCTCAGGAATTACGTTGTGCTTGCGAACTAGTTTGTCGAGCGAGGCCCCTTTGAGGAGCGGCATCGTCAGGAATGGAACTCCTAAATCTTCTCCCACAAAGTAAACATCGACTACGAAGTCGTTGTTCACTGCCGCCATCATTCGGGCTTCGCGGAGGAAGCGTTCTTTGGCGCCTGAGATGGAGGCGACTTGTGGACGCAGTACCTTGACGGCAATTTGACGACGCAGCTGCAGATCTTCGCCAAGGAAGACGATTCCCATGCCGCCTGCGCCTAGTTCCTCCAGGATGCTGTAGCCCCCAAGGCGGCCGATTTCGCCGTCACGCTGGGGTGGTGCGAGAAAGGGGTAGGTGCTGGCGCCCGAGCTTGCCTGGGGAGTTGAGCCGATCAATGGACTGCCTTGCGGCGAACTTCCTCGTGAGCCGACGGGCGCTGGGATGATCGCTGTTTCTTGGGCCAAGTCATTTCGGCTGAGCGCCGTGGCTGAGCCTGCCGGGGCGTCGATTGCTGCCGGGGACAGGGCAATTGGATCAATCTGATACTGCTTGGCAATTAGCACCAGCTCTTGCTGGAGATTACCCGCCGCGTTTTGATGACGGGCGAAAAATGCCGCTACCGATGGCAACTCTCCGCTTTGGCAAAGTTTCTCGAAATCATCGAGCAAATGCTCGACCTGAAGTTGAACGGAGAAACCGCCGGCGTCACGAGGATTGCTGCTCATGTGTTTCGATAAGAGGCCGTAAGAAAAACGTGCGTAACAAGCGGAACTTCAGCGAGGATCCGCACACTGACTTGCATCGTAGCATAGTAGGAACCGGGGTGTCGCGACACCGTATTCCGGGTAAAGCGGAGTAGAGAATTGGTAGTTAAACAAACGCGGTGGAAGGCGGAATCTCGGCGCCGGAGAGAAAGGGGCGCGACAGAATCTCCTTGCGACAAAGCAACTCGAGATACGGCATGGAGGCTGAATTCTGTGCGTCCATCCAGGCTTGTTTTTTAATGAACCTTGATAGGGGCTTCGCCGCCAGTCGGATCTGCTTATACGGTCTCATGCATTCTTGAGGACGAATTGCCAAGTAACATGCTTAGTAACCTCAGTGCGGCGACTTAATCCAATAAGCCTGCGAAGCTGTCGCGTGTCTCTAGCCAGAGCTAGAATCGATTTCTATGGGAAAGCCCGCTCCTGATCCATTTTCTGAACCCTTCCCCGAGCCTGAGCAGCCCTGGCCCATTGATCCAAGGCCGGCGATGAAGGATTTGAAGACTGCACAGGCCGAATTTCGCACACTTCCGCCGGTCCGCGAGCAGACGCCACAAGAACGCAACCAGGTCATTTTCGGCATCGTCGTGGTGGTCTCCATGTTATCGGAAAAGAATTGGATCGACCGCATCTACGCTCCGCCTGCTTCGACGCGATATGTCACAGCGCGGCCGTTGGCCGCAACCACAACTGTGGTAGTGAAATGCGGCTGACGGTAGTTAATGATGTTAGCTTCTTTTGACGAGGCTTTCATCATGCAAGGTTTTTTGAAGCGGCACGAGGATCGAGTGGTGAGCGTGTTGTCCGGTTTTGACCGGCTCCTGTTTCGCGGGACGCTTCGTAGCCTGGAGTATCAAGATGGGATCGAGGCCTTTTTAGCGACCCATCGGGTGCTCTTGAAGGACTTTGGCAAGTTCGCCGAGGGGTTGTCCATCGAAGTGAAGGAGCATGCGAGAGCCTACGCGCAGGAGCGCGGCCGACCCTTGATTTATCTTCCGTCGGCCGCCATGTCCAAAGAAGATACCGCCCGCCGGATCATGAAAGCGGACCGGATTGTAGAGGGCCTGATTTGCGTACTGACGTGCCTCGAGCCTTGCAAGAGCCTGTCGATTCGCCGCAATGCCCAGACGAAACATCTCGAACCGGTTCCCGCGATCTGCAAGTGCATTTTCGTTTACTACTACTTCGCTCATCGAGAGTTCGGCGTGTTGCATGTGCGCCTGCAGACCTGGCTGCCGATGCCCATCCAAGTCTGCCTCAATGGGCGCGAATATCTTGCTTGCCGCATGCGTCGTGCGGGCGTTGCCCATGAGCAACGAGATAATTGCTTTATCCACATCGACGACGTATCCCGCGCGCAGAAGATGTTAAGCGATCTGGAGCGTCGTCAATGGGCGCCCTTCTTATCGGCCTTGGCGCAGCGGCTCAATCCTCTGATGCATCCGAAGCATCGGCTCAACCTCCGTTCTTATTATTGGACGATTCGCGAAAGGGAGTATGCCACGGATGTGATCTTTAAGAGTCCCGCGGCACTCAAAGAGATTTATCCGTCCTTAATCAAGCACGCCATTGAGCAGTTTGGCTGTCAGAATATCAGGCGTTTTTTAGGGCGCAGGACCAATAGCCGATTCAATGGAGAGGTGAGCGCGAACGTCAAGAGAATCGGGATCACCGCGCCCAGTCGTCGCGTCTGACAGGCTCCGCCAAGTACAATCCGGTCGGAGCATCGAAGCCCACGAGGTAGAAATTCATGTCCGACGTCACTCGCATCCTGTCGCAAATCGAATCCGGCGATCCGGCCGCGGCGGAGCAGTTGTTGCCGCTCGTTTATGAGGAGCTGCGCAAGCTGGCGGCCGCGAGATTGGCTCAGGAGAAACCGGGGCAGACGCTCCAAGCCACGGCCTTAGTCCATGACGCCTACGTTCGCCTGGTTGATGTCGAGAAAGCTCAGAAATGGAATAGCAGGGGTCACTTTTTTGGTGCCGCGGCGGAGGCGATGCGAAGAATCTTGGTGGAAAGCGCTCGACGTAAATCTCGCGACAAACGCGGCGGGAAATTCCAACGCCATGATCTGCATGCGGTGGAGCCTGCAATCGGCGAGCCGCCAATCGATATCTTAGCGCTCGACGAAGCGCTTACCGACTTTGCGATTGCGCACCCCGAGAAAGCCAAGTTAGTCCAACTTCGATACTTCGCTGGGATGACACTGCTAGAGGCGGCAGACCTCATGGGGATTTCGAGCGCAACCGCGGAACGCCACTGGAGATACGCTCGCGCCTGGCTCGCTCGCCGCTTGGATGCCAATGTTTGATCTCGCGAAGCCCTTTAAGATTTTCCACAAAACACCCACATTCCATGATGTATTGACGCGACCCATGGCGCACTGACTACAGTCGCATTCCGGCGACGCACCCGACCACGAGATTCACCAGCTCCGTCCGAAGCCACTGAGGCGCCCCGATGCTCAATCAAGACGAATCCCTCTTCGAACAGGCGCTCCAATACGAATCCCCAACGGAGCGAGCCGCCTTTCTCGAACGAGAGTGCGGAAATCGAACTGATTTGCGTCAGGAAATCGAATCCCTTTTAGCTGCGTACTCCCAAGGCGAATTCCTGGAATCGCCTGTTTGCCCTGCTTCGGCAACGATGGACTTACGAACTAGCCAAGAATGCCCTGGTGCGCTCATTGGACGCTACAAACTCTTGGAGCAGGTCGGCGAAGGCGGTATGGGCCTGGTTTATATGGCCGAGCAGACCGAGCCGGTCCGCCGCCGCGTCGCGCTGAAGATCATTAAACCCGGCATGGACAGCCGCCAAGTCGTAGTCCGCTTTGAGGCGGAGCGCCAGGCGCTGGCGCTGATGGA
Organism: Pirellulaceae bacterium; assembly: GCA_046595915.1. Taxonomy (GTDB): domain Bacteria; phylum Planctomycetota; class Planctomycetia; order Pirellulales; family Pirellulaceae; genus JBKJSI01. The sequence goes on along the minus strand of JBKJSI010000877.1, from coordinate 1,682 downwards.
TCATCCGAATATCGCCCGCGTCCTTGATGGCGGAGAAACGGCGAGCGGGCGGCCCTATTTCGTGATGGAACTGGTCCGCGGCGTGCCCATCACTGAATACTGCGATCAGGCCAAGCTCACGCCGCGACAGCGGCTGGAGCTGATGGTCACGGTGTGTCAGGCGGTCCAGCATGCCCATCAAAAGGGGATCATCCACCGCGATCTCAAGCCGTCGAACGTGATGGTGACATTGCACGATAGCAAGCCGGTCGCCAAAGTCATCGACTTTGGCATCGCCAAAGCGACCCATCAGCAGCTAACCGATAAAACGCTGTTTACCGCGTTCACCCAGCTGATCGGCACGCCGCTCTATATGAGTCCCGAGCAGGCGGAGATGAGCGGTCTGGACGTGGATACGCGGAGCGACGTTTACTCGCTCGGCGTGTTGGTCTACGAACTGTTGACCGGACAGACGCCCTTCGATGGAGAAACGCTGAAACAGGCGGGGCTCGATGAGATGCGGCGGATCATTCGGGAAGACGAGCCGCCGCGGCCTAGTCAGAAGATCAGCACCATTAACCAAAAAGAGCTTTCGACCTTATCGCTACGACGGGGGTTGGATGAACGCCTACTCGGCCCGCTGCTTCGGGGCGAGCTCGATTGGATTGTCATGAAGTGTCTCGAAAAGGACCGCGCGCGGAGGTACGACTCGGCGAGCGCACTCGCCCAAGACATCGAGCGGTATCTGCGTGACGAACCTGTCCAAGCCTGTCCTCCGACGCTGCGCTACCGCATTAGCAAACTCATTCGTCGCCATCGCCTTAGCCTGGCCGCAGCGGCAGGTGTACTCGTCGCGCTCGCGATCGGGCTCGTTATCGCCACCTGGCAAGCAAGAGTCGCCTGGAACGCCAAGCAGCTTGCCGATCGACGTTGGCAAAGCGAACAAGCGGCGCATCAAACCGCCGAACAACAGCGGCAGCTGGCGGAAAACCACTTGCAACTCGCCCTGGAATCGGTCGACCACTTGCTCTCGAATGTGGCGGAAGAAAAGTTGCTCAGCGAACCGCACATGGATTCACTGCGCAAACGCTTGCTAACAGACGCCTTGGGCTTCTGCGAAAAGCTCACCCGCCAAGAATCGAATGACCCACGCGTGCAACTACGAACGGCGCAGGCGGCCCGACGCGTGTCGCAGATTAGTCGCCGCCTAGGGGACTACAATGCTGGATTATCCGAGAGCCAGCGAGCAAAGACGATCTTGGAGTCGATTGATTCGAAACTAGCAGACCGCGCGACTATCGATTCTGAAATGAGTTTGGTCCACGGCCAACTTGCGGCCAATCTTCAAGCCTTGCTTCGTTTTGAGGAGGCGGAAAGGGCCTACAAAAATCAAATCGCCTTGACACGCAAGGTAGTAGCCCAATCCCCGCACGATTTTAAAGCAAAAGAGCGACTTGCCCTTTCGCTCCGAAGTCTCTCGAATCTCCAGTCCAATAATCACAAACAGGACTTCACCGCCGCCAAGACAACTCGCCTCGAAGCGATCCAGTTACTGGAGGAACTTCGGAAAACGCGTCCAGAAAATCGTGAGCTGCAATCAAGCCTTGCAGGCGAGTATCACAACGTCGCCCACGAATTGTGGGAACAAGGAAAGCTCACGGAGGCGGAGACGAACATACGTAAATCGATCCAACTACAAGAGA
>JBKJSI010000776.1:0-5638 GCA_046595915.1 Pirellulaceae bacterium | reverse complement strand
GCGAATAAGGATGTTATCTCCATCCGCATTGATGAACTTTCGAAAGAGGACCAGGAATACCTCAAATCGAAGGAATCGGAAGATCTTTTGAAATCAGAGGCCGAACGCGTCCACACCTGGACTTTCCGTCGTGGTCTCAAGGCAACGGGGCGTGTCGTCGACTATGGAACGAAGGATGTCGTCATCGAATTGCGCCGCGGCAAAGCCTATGTGAATGACCGCACCTTCAAGAGCCTCCCCGAGGTCAACCAACTCATCGTTCGAGGCATCATCGACCACTTTGAGAAGGTCACCCTTGAAAACGAAAAAGATCTAGAGAGCTGGCTCAAAAAACGCGGCGGCAAAGAAGTCAAATACACCTGCGATGGCGTTATTCTCGAACTCGAAAATGGCGATGAATACGCGATTCCGATTTTTCTCTTCTCCGACGAGGACCAAGCGATCCTCAAGCCGGGTTGGGATCGATGGTCCAGTTACAAGGATGACAAGGCTAAGAAGAGCCAAGAACAATTCATGCTCGAAGCGCAAACGCGCCATTACCAACAAGAACGTACGCAAACGCAAATCCAACAGATGCAACTCGGTCTGATGGCCGCCGCCTCGGGACTCCTTTGGGAAGTTTGCCTCGAACCGAAGGCGGGCGTCGCTGCCTATCCTGTGTGCGTCGTCGTGCCTGCCGCCAACAGTGCTCAGGCATCGGCCAAGGCGCTGGTTCAATACCCGGCATTTACCATTGCTGGCGTCCGCCGAGCGGACTGATTCACGTCGTAAGTCGAACGAACGTCGCAAGGGGAGCGTCGGGCGTGAATGAGCGGTTAGGCCGCTAGGTTGCCTCGTTTATGCCAACCCACCGGCGAGTATGGGCTCCAATGTTCGCCGTAGTTTAGCCACATCGAATAGGCCACTTGCTTGGGTGTGAGTTCCCCGAGGTCATTCCCCGAGTGCACGGTGTGCTCGACCGTATGCAATTGCTTTGCACCTCGTGCCGCTGAACGACTACGAATATCGCTTGCGCCGTCACCGGTAGGCGGAAATTCGTGGGATTTCTAAGAGCCAGCCACCGACAATCGAGTACATGGCTTGGCCCATTGGGCTTTGGTAAACGGAGTTTCCTTCGCAAGTTCATTCCTCGCGCATTATCTTTTCCAGTTTTCGCCCTTTTGCCAGTTCATCTACAAGTTTGTCCAAGTATCTGGCCTGTTGAGTTAGCGGATTTTCAATATTCTCAACGCGATAACCGCAAATGACCCCTGTGATCAGGTGTGCATTCGAGTTCACCTTGGCGCGCTTAAAGAACTGTTCAAACGTCACTTTGTCGTCGATCTGTTTTTGTAGCGCCCTCTCATCGAAACCCGTAAGCCAGTTGATCACCTGATGTAATTCTTCTTTAGTCCGGCCCTTCTTTTCAACCTTTGCGAGATAGTGAGGGTATACGGAAGCGAACGTCATTTTCGCGATTCGTTCATCGTGGTCGCTTGTTTGGCGCATTGACGCGACTCCGCTTTCCGTATGGATTTCTGCTGCGATCCCACTTCTCGACGCAATCGCTTAGCGGCTGTTGAACTTACGCGCCGCAGCATCCACAGTTTGGTAATGCTGCGATTAGGCTGCGCTGTCGCTCAAAACTCAAACTTCTCTTCGGAGGCCGAGGTTTGGTAGATCGGCATGTGCCGATAATAGACCTCAAGCACCATCGTCGACATGGCCGTTGAATAAAGTCGGCCCCCTTGGCTGGAGCCGAGGCCCTCCTGAAAGTACCAACTCCCTGCTTCAACCCCGGCCTTCACCTGAGTGGTGACAAGAGCGTCGCGCATCTTCCCGTTCCAAACCTTCCAAGGCTCGCCTCCATATTGCCGCATTACTTGCGTCGCATAGTAATTGAAATACATGTTGCCATCACCGCCATTGATTTGGGGGCCGATGTTGCCGATCCATTCGACGGATTTGATGATTTTGGGGTCATCCTTTTTCGCCCCTAAATACATCCGGCAGAGAGTCCCAACCGCCACCGTTGAAGGCGAGCCGCTAGCTTCCACGATGGCTGTTTTGGGATCGTCGACGCCGTAGGTCTTGTCGTAGCCGTAAAGTACGCCATCTTTATCGGCGACGAAATCAAGAAAGCGATTTGCATTGGCAAACGTCGCGTCCGGCGTTTTCAAAAATGCCATGCGGCCACTCTTGAGGGCCATTAGCTGCCATCCGACCACGGACGTATCTCCTGCCTCGCGCGGCGAATAACGCCAGCCGCCGCCTGCGGGGTCTTGGGCATAGACGATGTAGTTGAGGGCCTGCTGGGCGAACGGAGCCAGCGTTTTGTCGTTCGTCATGCCATAGGCTTCGCAGAGCACAATCGATGCGAGGCCGTGGGAATACATGTTTCCTTCCGGCTCGTGAAAACTGCCGCCGACTTGCTCGCGTTTCATGCGGCGCCCCAGCGCCAATAACCCGGCTTGTACGGTCTGTTTGTATTTTCCTTCTTTATGGGTGATGCCCGCTCCTAGAAATGGAAGCAATGCGATGGCTGTGGCGCCGTTAACGGCCGCAACGGCTTCGCCGGGATTTTCACCTTTACCCGCTTTGGGGCCACGGCGATGGTCAAAATTCCAGGTTCCATCTTTCTGTTGCCGCTGTGCGATCCACTCCAGCGCCTTGGCAACGGCTGCTTCACTTGCGTCACTACCGCCGGCTTCTTGCACCATCAGTGATTTGAGCGCAGAACCACGTCCGCTGAATCCAGTTCCGTTGGCGGCGCCGATCGGCTTCGTTAGTTCACCTTTCAGGGCGGAGTCGGTGGCCAGGATATCGATTTCCGCGACCGTCGCTTGGGCCATTTCCGCATCATTGGCGGCTCCCATGTCGGGGATGTCAGCGATGACGGAATTGGTTTGATCATCCGTGGCGGTTGTTGTAGAAGGCTTGTCATCGAGTGTGATCGACTCGAGTTTCTGTTCTTGAAATTCCTCGAGCTTTTCATTTTGCACGGCGTTCGCCATGTCAATTACATTTTCTGTGGCGCTTTGCTGAGGCACTGTCGAGAGCGCTAGTCCGATGACGACCAGTGCATTGACGACCAGGCTCGACGACATTGCCATAAAGGTCTGCCAAGTCGACCGACCTCGCGAACCGTGTACAACGTCAAAGTCACTGGCGGCAGTCTGGAGTGGAGCGGCACTCCCTCCTAACGGCGCAGTTCCCACGGTCGAGCTGGACGCCATTTGCAACCCATCCGAGCAATGCGAGGGCTGGTCAATCACATGCTGACAGGAACTGTGGTTCGAGGGCAACCACCACAGATGCGGATTTGACCGTTGGGAAGTGAGAAACTACTCCCTTTAGGCTACCTTAGGGTGCGATAGCCATCAATGGCTTTGTGGTAGTATAGCGCCGCTTACTCGCTTTTCACTTCCTCAACCTTGGCCGGCTGAACGTCATAACAGGCCATCTCTTCGCCATTGCGGACAAAAAGCTTGCCACGGGCAACTACTGGATGATTCCAAGTTTTGCCCTCGATTGCTTTGAACTTGGTCAATTCAACTCGCTTCTTTGGGTTTACTTCGAGCAAAGCGACTTCACCCTGCTCCGTTAGCACTAGCAGCTTTTTCTGTTTTTCAAGTAGCAGCACTTGGCCGCCGCCATATCGACCGCCGGTCCAGTTGAATTTGCCGGTATTCAGATCGACGGAACAAAAGAGCTTGTCGTCATATCCATAAGCATTGCCATCCACGACCACCAGATCGTTGAAGTAAGGGTTGAATTTCCTTTCCTCCCAAACGATTTCGTCTTTCCAGGTTTCGCCTTCCTTGGTGATCTTCACCTTACGGGCGCCGATATCACCCCAGGTGGTGATCAAAATGGTGTCGCCCTCGACGTAAGGTTGGCAGCAGCGGGCGAATTGCTCGGTGGGCCATTTGTGCATCCAAAGTACTTTGCCGCTCTTGGGCTCAATGCCCATTAGTCCTGCGCTTGTGAAGGCTAACACTTGTGGCACGCCGCAGATGGTGGCCAATTCAGGGGAAGTATACGAGTGTTTTCCCTCACCAGACGACCAAAGCGGCTTTCCCGTTGTCGCGTCAAATGCGGTTACGGCGGCTTCGTTTGGCGTTCCGGGCAAAGTAATGATCGCGTTGCCTACTAAAATCGGTGAAGTGGCATAGCCCCAGATTGGATCGGGCACGTCTTTTTTCGCGACGATGGAAGCGCCCCAGACCTTCTTTCCGGTGGCGGCCTCTAAGCAATTTAGGTTTCCCTTCGCGCCGACCGCATAGATTTTTCCATCATGAAATAGCGGAGTTGAGCGCGGGCCCGCGCCTGCGATCGATTCTTCAAAACGGGCCTTTTCGGCGAATTCCCAAATTGGTTCTCCGGTATCGGCTTGAAACGCGGAAACGACTTCCTTGTCATCGCGTTGTTCTTGGGTGATGAGATAATCTCCAACAACGACGAACGAGCCCCATCCGGGACCGATTGGCCGTTTCCAGAGTTGTTTCGGAGGATTTGGCGCCCAGTTTTCGGAGATCGGCGGTCCGCTATAGACCGACATCCCCTTCGGACCGCGAAACTCGACCCAATCATCCGCAGTAGCCTCCAGCTTCGGTGATTCCGCCGCAACTAAATCGGCCTTTGGCTTCGCGTTGATTGCATCGACGTACTTTTGCTCATTTGTTTTCTCCCAGCGATAGGACATCTTGGCTTCAAATCCGCTGGTGACTCCCTCGAATCGCAGGAGCATGTAAACGCCGCACGTCGAGATTAGGGCGATCAAGAGACCCAAACGACGAACTGACCAAGGCATAAAGAAGGAGAGCATGAGCCACGAAACACAGATGATCATGGCCCAGGGAAACGCTGAAATCATTAGGGTGATTCCCATGCTCGGATCGCACAAGAAGACGGTCGCTACGCCGCAGACAATCGCGACGGCGAGTCCACCAAAACCTTCGAGCCAAGATACGCGGCTGAAGAAAACCCACCAAATCGCGAGTAGAGACGCCGCGACCATTGGTCCAAACATGAGTCCAAAGAAGGGGAGGATCGGATTGTCAAATTCAAACAGCGGAGGAACGTACATCACCGCGAGCAGCAAGGCGATGACGATCACCGCTGGCCAAAGTCGCAACTTGAACGGCGCTTTGACATTGATTGGCTTTGCCGGGGGCTTTGCGACAGGGGGAAAAGCTGCGTCGCTCATAGAAAGGCGATCCCAAGTGATACTTTAGATGTGAATTTCGACCATTGTTTCATGCCGCCGTCATCAGACAAGGGGCAATCTGGACGTCGATGCGACGCCAAATCGCATTTCGCTCCTGCGAAAGAACGCTCTTTCGCAGGAGCGAAAGGCGACGCACATCGCTCCAATCCTCCTTAGCGACTATTTCCCATTCCAATCGCGCCGCTCGCGCGAACTGGGAATATCCATATTCTTTCGATACTTGGTGATCGTCCGCCGGGCGACCTTGAGTCCCTGCTTCTCAAATTCCTTCACAATGTCATCGTCGCTTAGTGGGGCCTTCTTGTCTTCCTTTTCGACCACCTCAGTCAACTTGATGCGAACGATATCCCAAGCGACTTCTTCGCCCCCTTCGCTCTTGGTGCCGCCAACGAAAAATCGCTTCAGCGGCATAATCCCGCGGGGCGTTTG
>JBKJSI010000421.1:0-3095 GCA_046595915.1 Pirellulaceae bacterium | reverse complement strand
CGTAAGCAGTGGCTGTCTGTTTCAAAAAATCGCGACATTTCGGCCGGTCGCGCCGCAAAGCCCGGGCAACACCTCCAGTCCTCTCGACCGCACTTGAACGAAGAAAGCCCGAAAGAGACCAAGGGCTTTCGAACTGGGCCGGTAGCTCATTTGGGAGAGCGCTGCGTTCGCAATGCAGAGGTAGAGGGTTCGACCCCCTTCCGGTCCACTTTGATTTTCTTTGATCTGGCGAGGTGCTTTTCCGCCGTGATGGGTTCTAGTGTGTAACTGTTTCAAGGAAATGACCTGGATTTTGCTACCGCCCCAGCTGCTGTGCTGGCGGTTCCAGTGGTCAGGCTGACGCGATTGTCGCGTCAAAAACAGGTAGTTGATCAAGTTAGTGAACCTTTGAGGCCGCCGTTTCCTCCCTTTCTTCGCTAAACGGCGCAGCTCACTCAGGGCTGGCAAAACTGGAATGCGAGTTGCAGTGGTTATGCAACGGGCAATGAGAAATTCATGCACAACGTTTCTACCGAACTCGATCACCGGAAAAAGGCCATGACGGCACTGACGCTCCGCATTCTGGAAGCTCGCAAGATCTTGCTCCGTTGCTGCGGCACGCAGGACTGCGATCTACAGCGCCAACTCATGCTCATCTACCTTGCCGATCGCGAATGCTGGCAAAGGCTGGGCCAGCCGCTCGTTCCGGGACCGATTCATGCGACCTATGAATATGGCCCCGTGAATATGAATGCATTGCGCCTGCTCAAGCAGGAGCCGCGACTCGACTTCTTTTTTCAAGAGTTGTCGAAGGCCGAAGTGAGCATCCTTCACCGCGTTTCGATCTCTTGCCAAAAGCTCTCGAACGACGAACTCCAAGCCCGGGCGCACCAGCTGCCCGAATGGCGGACGCCGCTCTTCATTGGCGGCGACGTGATTCCACTCGAACGAGTACTCATGGCGGTTGGCTATTCGAGCGAAGACGCCATTCAACTCGCAGTGGGCCATTCGTCGCCCTATGACGATGGGCAAGTTGGGGTTCGAGGCGAACTATTGGAAGCCGTTGCTTGACGAACGCCCATTAAGAATCGTCTGCCACCGCTGAAGACATAGATGGTAGTAGAGGCGGGTGGTAATCCGTCGCTTGCGATTGCGCTTAAGCGATCTGCTTGATTCGCTGACGAATTCCCTCGATATCATACTTTTTCAGATTCGAGCCGAATTTGCATTTGGGGCAAATGTAGTGCTGAAAGCCGAGGGGAAGCTGGAGCGGAACGTGACACTTTGGGCAGTAGGGCGACGATTCGGTCGCTCCACTGGCCGTCCGCTTCCAGGCGATACCCTCAAAAACAAGGAAATCTCTCGAACCTTCGCTCATCCATGCTCCCCTGCCAGTCTTCAGGCGGTCTTCCTTTTGCTTTAATAGGAAATGGCGTGCCAAAGTGGGCCCGCCATCCATGGAGCGGCGAGGCTTCGATGACGAAGAATTTTCCTAAAAGCGGTAAACAGTCGCGGCCCAAGGTGACGGTGAGAGGGAAACGCTATCTTTGTGCGATCTGCCGCAAGAGAAGTCCTAAGCCGACGCTTGCGCCTGCGCCGTGGTATTGCGAACGATGCCTTCGTGAAAAGGAAGAAGCCGCGCTATGAAGATTCTATTTCTGCATGGCTGGCATTCAGTTCCTGGCGGTGTGAAGCCGACCTATCTTGCGGATCATGGCCACACCATCATCAATCCAGCGCTCGACGATGATGACTTGGCGGCGGCCGTCGCGGTCGCACAAGCGGAATTTGATAAGCATCAACCGAAGGTGGTCGTCGGTTCCTCGCGCGGAGGCGCCGTGGCGATGAGTATCGATAGCGGCGACGCCGTGCTGGTCTTGCTATGCCCCGCTTGGCGGAAGTTTAGCAAGGTGAAGAAAACGAAGCATCGTACGGCGATTTTGCATAGCCGGGCGGACGATGTAATCCCGTTCGAAGATAGCGAAGCACTGGTGACGAATAGCGGGCTCGCGCCGGAGGCGCTAATTGAAGTCGGCAGCGACCATCGATTGGCGGATGAGGAATCGCTCGGGGCAATGCTTTGGCTCTGCGAGCATGTAGGCAAGCGAGGCTTGTTGCCCTGGCTCGATGAGGGCGATGCCGTCGAGCATGAGCCAAACGCCGGAGCGAATGCGGCGGCGGAAAATCAAGCGAGCTACGTTTGCGATGCCTGCGGTGAGACGATTGTGATTCCGCTCGACCTTAGCGAAGGGCATGAGCAGCAGTATGTCGAGGATTGCCCGGTCTGTTGCAATGCGAATGTGATCCATGTGAGTGTCGATGCCGTCGGCGTCGCCCAAGTCTCGGTGACGCCAGAGCAGGATCAGAATTTGGATTGGGGCGGAGCTGCCAAGTGATCAATCCGCGTTCGCCGCTATTTCAGGGCAAACGCTACTTTTTCGCTTTCCGCAATTCTTGTAGCGAGAGTCTCGTCGCTGCGAGTTGATCCTGCATTTGCTTTACACTTTCACGCTCTTTGGCAACCACCTCCGCCGGCGCACGGGACGTAAAGCTCTCGTTGGTGAGTTTGCTTTCCTTCGCGCGGATCAGATCGATAAGCTTTTGCTCCTGTTTGGCATTGCGATCGATCTCGGCATCGACATCGATTAGGTCGCGCATATCAACGAAGATCTCAAGGCCCGGTAGGCTCGAGGTAGCGTTTGTTGCAGGAGCAGTCACATGCGGTCCCGCATCGGCGAGGTCCGCATTGGTCATCTTCTTGAAATTCGGCGCCATCGGCAGGAGCAATTCGGCAGTGTGTGGATCGCATCGCACCGTGAAATCGATCGCGACTTTCATTGCAATGTTCTGGCGATTGCGAATCTCATTCACCGCGCCGAGGACTTGTTGGAACCGGGCGAATCGCGTTTCGATCACGCTGTCGAGAAGCTTTTCCTCGGGAATGGGCCACGATGACGTAATGAGCAACTCAGGAGCGGTTGCCGGGGCACGCAATCCGCGCTCGGGCGCCGCAAGGTTGAGAAGCCGCCAGATTTCTTCCGTGATGAAAGGCATCATCGGATGAAGAAGTCGAAGTAACGTATCAAGCGCATGAACGATCACGCGCTGCGCAGTGG
>JBKJSI010000900.1:0-11566 GCA_046595915.1 Pirellulaceae bacterium | reverse complement strand
CGACGTGCTTCCCCCGAATACCTAGCCGCGCTTTTAGCGCGACATGGTTCGGCGCTTGAGCTATTCGCGAGGCAATATACGACCTCGCCGGAGGATTGCGTCCAGGAAGCGTTTATCGAATTGGCGCTTCAGCCTCAGCTTCCCTCCAACGTTTTGGCGTGGCTCTATCGAGTCGTGCGAAATCGGGCGCTCAACATGGCCCGCTCGCAGCGCCGCCGGCGCAAGCGAGAGATCGCCACGGTGCAAGACGATCCAGATATCTGGTTCCGTCAGGAGGCCCATTCGGAGCTGGATGCTGAGCAATTGAGCAACGCCCTCGCGGAGCTCGATGAAGAAATTCGAGAAGTCGTGGTCGCCCGCATTTGGGGCGGCCTGTCGTTTGAAGAAATCGCCGATATTGTGGAAACTTCGATTAGCAGTGCTCACCGCCGATTCCACTCAGGACTCGATGGTTTGCGCGAAAGGTTGGGATTGTCATGGCTGGTCCGGAAGGGTTCGACCCCTCGTTAATCGAGACCGAAGCCCTACTCAAAAAAATGAAACCTCGCCCCGCGAATCTCAGCGCTGCGCGGATTGTCTATGAAGCCGGTCGCGCCGTTGGCAAGGAAGAAATCCAAACGCAACTCGCCGGCGGCGGCTTTGTCATGGCCAGCGCGCCTCTTGCTGCGTCCACCTGGAAAAAGTGGATTTTGCCTTCCTGGGCGGGTGGAGCAACCGTGCTCTGCTTCTTCCTCTGGTTCCAATTCTCCACACGAATTCCGCAAGCCCCCGAACCACAGAGCAACTTCGCCTACCCCACGAACTACCCAAATCCTCAAAGCCAGGCTCCCTTCACAGAAGAATTACACCGTTCGCAGGGCTACGGCGGAGTTCCGGCGAGCCAATTAGCGGAACAGCCTGCGCCGCAGCCGCAATCTATGCCTGCGGAAAAGTTAATTAGTCCTGGCTCTAATTTGCAGAGGGCCGCTTCCACGGCTGCTTCAGATTCAGAGAACCAAAGCGGCACACCGCGTACAGGACGCGATCTCGGGCCGCCCAAGCAGCGAGAGAAGAATCTGGCCGAGTACATTCGAGAACAATTCCCGATCCTCGAATCTCGACGCAACATCGATCCGATCGAAATTCGCGACGGGGTGCTGCAACCACCGCAGAGCGGTATGGCGCTCACTACTTTGGGCATGATCAAGATGCCTTAGGCTGCTGCAAAGTTAGAACTCTAAGGGACTTACGCCGGCGAAGCAGCAAAAAGGGCTTGTTTTTGGCAGATAATCAAGATGATCACTATCTAGGGACAGATGCTCCCCAGATGATCAAGATGATCAGGTTGAAGGCGAGTTTTGGTTAAGAGCGAATCGAAAAATCGCGTGATGTAGGCCCAGGGGTAGTGAAGAAGAACCAACTAGTTGAACTAGACCTGCCAAAGCTCGAACGCACACGTAAGCCTTGACATTTCTGGTGGCCGAACTCTATATTTTGATTGATCAAAACCATAGTTTTGCCCACTGGAAATGCCATGCGACGCTCGTTTCCTCGTACTTCGGCTCAAAAACGCGCTTTTACCTTGGTGGAGTTGCTCGTTGTCATCGCCATTATTGGGGTTCTAGTAAGCCTGCTGTTACCCGCTGTGCAGGCCGCTCGGGAAGCCGCGAGGAAAATGTCTTGTTCCAATAACCTCAAGCAGATGGGATTGGCGCTACACAATTACGAAGGTGTTCATCACCATTTCCCGCCCGCATATGTCACCGACAATCCGAAGCTTGATGGTTCAGCTTTTGGGATCAGTTACGGTGATGAGCATCGCAATGGCCTGCCTGGCTGGGCTTGGGGCGTTTACCTTTTGCCATTTCTTGAACAAGACCCGCTCCATTCGCAATTGAACTTGGCGGAGCCTTGCTGGTCGCCCTCGAATGCTCAATTGGTTCGGACCAAGGTACCAGCCTTTATTTGCCCTTCCGCTGCGGGCGGTTCAGACGGCTTTGAAATTCAGCAGCCAACCGACCATCGACATGGCGTGCCGATGGTCCGCGATAATGGCTCCACGATTGTTTTTTCTCATAGCCACTATGTGACCAACGCGGGAATCCACCAACCTTGGGGACGCACGACGCCTTATTGCTACGACTACGACGTTCCCGAGCCGATTCCTGAAAATGGCAACGCACTTGCCCGAGTGGATGGCCCATTCTATCGCAACTCGCGCACTTCGATTGCGAAAGTCACTGACGGCCTTTCGACCACGATTTTTATTGGCGAACACACTTCGACACTGAGTAACAAGACTTGGGTGGGAGTTGTGCCGGGCGCCGTGACGCCTCCGCGGCTCGATATGCGGCCCTGGCCATCTGAAAATAATGGCGCCGGATGTTTGGTGGGAGTTCACAGCGGGCCCGACACGCATGATCACCCGCAAGTCATCGTTCATGCTCCGAACAATCCTTTCGGGCACACCGATCAAATGCAAGGCGATCACCCAGGCGGTTGCAATGTGCTCATGGGAGATGGCTCCGTGCGATTTATGTCGGCGTTCATGAATCCCTTTACTTTTGTGGCGCTGTCGACGCGCGATGGCGGCGAGGTGGTCAGTGAACCCAACTAACCGCCGCGCGATCTTCACTTTGGGATTTCTGCTCACGGTTGCAGCCATTTTTGCGACGGTCTACTTTGCTTGGCCTACGCCGCAACTTGGAGCCGACGAACAAGTTCGGGGCGAAGTCGATGCTCTTTTTACGGCAGTCACCGCGCGGGATGAAAAGCTGCTTGCGCAGTGTGAAGTACGGATCGAAGAACTCAAGTCTCGGTCAAAATTGAATGATGCAGCGGCGCAAAGGCTAGCGAGCATTATTAGCGAAGCCCGCAAAGGCGGATGGGAATCCGCCGCTAAAAGGCTCTACACGTACATTCAATCACAACGACTTTGAAACTACTCGCCTTCCGATCGTTTCCTCCAAATCGCTGCATCATCAACCCGATTCAGGGCTTCATAAACCGTCGCAAGTTCCGTCGCCGTGGATTTCGCAAGCTCGTGCTTGGCTCCGAGCATTGGCAAGAAAACACGCCAAGCTTCAAGCAGATTTCGTTCGGCCGCATCCAAGACGCCAAGTTGCTTCTCCGCCGCGCCAAGTTCACGTGACAAAACGGCGATTCGCCAACTCGAAACGCCTTGCATCGACATTTGACGGATCTGCTCGCGTAAAAAGTCGCGTCGATCCGCGGGGTCAGGCGTTGCTTCAATGCGATCGAGCACCGGCGACCAGAGGCGATGATTGACGCCATTCCACCTGCGCGAACGAATCTTGATCGCCGCATCAAAGTACGTTCGTGCAAGCGCCTTGTCGTCGGCGAATGCCGCGATGAGACCTGCCTGATGCAGGAATTCGGCCGCTGCGATCGCATCCGGAGGATAGCGCACCTGAACCGCGTCTATTGCCCGGTGAATTTCCGTAATCGCTGCCGGCTTGTCGCCAGAAGCGAGACGTAAAAGAGCTTGATCGAGAATGAGATCGAGGAAGACGGGATCGAACGTGGATTTGCGACGGTTGGCGATATCGAGTGCCTCTCGTAAATTCGCGGTAGCCTCATCGAACTGTGATAGCTCCATCCGTTTTCGCGCAAGTTGCATCAGCACTCCAACGCTGTCGGAATGGTCACGATTGAATTCATCTTTCGCGAGTCCGTTCTCGATTTCAGTAACGGACCTGGTGTCATGACGTTGAATACGGCGCAGGAGGTCGACGAATTTCGCAGCAGGGCGGGGGATGAATTCAGCTCGAGAAAGATGAGCCTCAATCGGCATAATCGCCTTGGCCTCCTCGAACCGACCGGCTTCGAAGAGTGCCCGGCAAAGAACCGATTGGGGGTTGGTCAAATGCGGGTTATCAAGCCATGGCCCGGAGAGTTCCGTAATGACTGGCGCGAATCGGCCACTCTCCATCCACGCCCAAATGCGTCGTGCCTTGAGTTCGGCTGCGTTCGGCTCATCGACAGCGCCGGGAGTTGTTAGTTCGGTATTGATCAGTTCTAGGAGTTCATCATTTTTTCCTACGTTCATCAAGAACGAAGTCAGGCTATGAATGGTCTGATGACGAAAGCTTCGTCGGGTCTTCGGGTTAAGGCTCGCAAGCCAATAGGCTTCCCGGTGCAGCGCTTCGGCTTCATCGAAGTCGCCAAATTGCTCGCGCATCCGAGCGAGATGGTAAATCGGATCGCACATGTAGGTATGAGTGCCCACTCGCTCGCGATAGAGCTTCATCCCGCGCAATACGAATTGCTCTGCCGCCCGCATGTCGCCGCGATCACGTTTATAGCCCGCCATCATGAAATCGCTCACGGCCAGCGCCGGGTGTCCCGGAGGCACGATCTTGGCAATGTCGTCAGCCACTAACTGATAAAGTCGATCGCCATCTCGCCAATTGCGCGTCGTGCGTGCCTGTTCCGCTGCGCGAAAATTGAGATACACGGTTGCGATATTGATATCACCGGAGTTTCCAAAAGTGGCGATTTCCGGTCCCATCTCCATCGCTAATTGCAAATAGGATTTGCCTTGCGTGAACAGCGAAAACATGAGCCCCGCCTGCGCAAGCCCCAGTGCTGCATCGTCGCGTGGTTCTTGGGCCTTGCGGATGCGAACGACATTTCGAAATCGTGCAACTGCTTCATCGCCTCTGCCCTGAATTTCGATCAGGCACCAAGCCAAATTGAACTCGATTGCGGCGGCGGCGGGATCATTTTCGCCGAAACTCAAACGGCGAATACGAAGCGCCTCGGCAAGCGGAGGCGCGGCCGCTTCAAATAGTCCAATGCTGCGCTTGGTTTGACCGACGGCGGCCAAAACTTCGCTGCGAGCGAGATCATCGACTGGAAATTTCTCATTGACTTCTTTGACGACGCGATCCAGATATTCGGGCGCCGAAAATTGGCCCAGCGATTTTGCGGACCATTTCGCATCGGGATCAATGCGAAATCCTTCTGGGCCGGATACGCTTACCATTTCCACAAGTGAACGAGTAAGTCCCAGCACCTGTTGACTACGAAGATTTGCAGCGTCGCGCTGCTCGCCGGCTTCCTTGGCGGAGAGTTTCGCGGCAATCGTCGCCGCCTCCAATTCGGTATTCTTCTTCGATAGCTCACCTGAAAGCGCTGTCTGCTTCCTTAGCGCGACGTCGACCTGGTTTTTAGCGACTCGCAGCTCGCCATTCTTTTTCTCAAGATCCAAAGCGTGCTGGGCCGAGACGAAGCTCCAGGCGATGAAGATCCCAGCGACGGCCAGTGCCGCAGTGCCGCCGATTGACGCCAACGTTCGATGTCGACGCATCCAGCGTCGCAATTTGGTTAGCGGCGAGTCACTGAAAACGCTCGTCGGTTCATCCGCCAAGTATCGTTCAATGTCCTTCGCAAGTTCTGTAGCCGATGCGTAGCGCTCGTCGGCTTTCGTCTTCATTGCCTTGAGGCAAATCGCTTCCAGGGGCTGCGGCACATCTCGACATACTAGACGCGGCGCGGGGTAGTCTCCCAAAATCACCCGATCAACCACCTTCGAAGGCGTCTCCCGAGCGAAGGGAGCGCGACCCGTAAGTAAGTAGTAAAGCGTGGCGCCAAGACCATAGATATCAGCCGCATGAGTCAACGCGACTCCATCGCGCCGCGCCTGCTCCGGGCTCATGAACTGGGGAGTACCATAAATACTACCGATTTTGGTTTTCGCCGCGTCATTAGCTTGTGCGTCTGAACGCGAAGACGTGGCAGCGTCGGGGTCGCTCTCTTCATCGAGTTCCTTCGCCAAACCCCAATCGAGCAAAATCGTCTCGCCGTGCTCACCTAAACGAATATTCTCGGGCTTCAGGTCACGATGTAAGACGCCCTGCCCATGCGCGTAGGCCGCTGTATGGCACACCGCGACGAATCGCTGCAAGAGTTCTCGAAACGCCAAATTGCGGTCGGCTTGATACAGGTCGAGTCGCGATCTGATGGCTTGTTCATCGACGCGTGAACCCGCCGAGCCGCTGGAGCCGGAACTCGGAGACTTCGAGGCCGGCGGTGCATCTTCTCGCCGGAAAAAACGGCGGACCGCGTCGCCCATCGATTCCCCGCGAATGAATCGCATCGCGTAACAGGGCCTGCCGTCCGAGTGCTCGCCAGAACCATAGACAGGCGCTATGCCCGGATGTTCGAGGCGGCTCGTAATCTCCGCCTCCGCAATAAATCGCCTAAGCGCTTCCGCATTTTTTTCATATTTGGGCTGAATCACCTTCATTGCAACTTGGCGGCGCAGTGTAGCGTCGCGTGCGACCCAGACTTCTCCCATTCCGCCCTTTGCGAGCCATTCCATTTCTCCAAGCTTCGCACCCAATTCAGCATTGACGGAGCCTGTGACAACCGACTGGAGGCGCGTCGAGAGACCTGGCGCCTCAGGTTCGTTTTTCAGAGTCTGCTCTAATTCGGGGGCGAGCTCAGAGTATCGACCAGCAAACTCGGATGGCGAGATGGGTTCGCGCTGTTTTCGACGAAGCCGAAATTCCTCGCAAGCAATTCGGATCGTCAGCGCGCGATCAGAAACTAGATCTGGAAACCGCGGCAAATAATCATCTAGTCGCGCATCCTGTTTCGCCTTGATGCGAAACTCAAGTTCCGCCACGATCAATTCGGCGAGCACCGCCAACCGTGACTCGTCATTCGGCAGATAATCCTCGATCTTCGGCGCCGCTCCCTCCATCCAGCGCTGCTCAAATTCCTCAATCGCGGGTTCATACTTGGAGGGAAAATTTCCGAGTGTTCTGTACTCTCGAGGCGAATCCGTCATTGCATTTGCCTTCTCTGCTCAGAATCGGAGGTCAATATCTCAAGGAGTTGTAATCATGCTTTCAAGCTTGGCCTGCAGTTTCGCTCGCACCCTTTCCACCGTTCGCTCACTGCACTGAACTTCAAAGCTAATGCTCGCGGGTGTTTCCCCCGTCAATGTACGTTCGACAATCTGTCGATCTCGCGGTGTGAGATCCGCAAGGATGGCCTTAACGGTTTCCGCTAGTTGAGCTGCTTCCTCGGGCGTTGGATCGCGGGCGATTGCTTGGCATGAGGCGTATGTTTCATCGTCGTTGTGCGCTGGCGGCTGTGCTTCACGGCTCATGTTTCGACAGGCGGCCTGAAAATAGTCGACCTGCCTGCCGCATTTGCGAAGCGTGATGACCGTCAGCAAGCTCCATAAGGCGTCCCAACCATCGATCTCAAACTGACCGTCGCGATGACGAAGAAAAAAACTCCGAAAAACGGACTGGAGAATATCGTCTGGATCGACTTTGGCCGCGATTGCGCCTTGCAGGCGGGTTCGCGCTAGACCTGCAAGACGGCGCGAGTATTCGTGAAAAACTTCAAATGCGGCGCCTTGATCGCCACTTTGCAATCTTGCCATTAAGTCGGGAAAGGAGGAGAGTTCCATAAGGCTTTATTGTTTGCTCGGCGTCTGGATAAACATTCACCGCCGATATCATGAACCCTACGTCGGCGCCTTGCAAAACCATTTCTGGATTATTTTGCAATCTTGCACTCAAAAGTGACTTGGACGCTAGTTTCTGACTTCAGTAAAACGGACGAGTCACCAGTTACTTCGGCTGGATTGTCTTTGTCGATGACGAGCGAAACAACTCGACCGATTTGCAAGCCTGAGATACTAGCCCAACGCTGGGCATCCTGTTTCGCAGCCGCGATCGCCTTCGCGGCAAGCGCTATGCGCTCCTCTTCGCTTAGCTGATGCACGAATGCAAACTTCATCTCGCCCAAGCCACAAAGGCAGGGAAGAGCCGGTTCATTTTCTTTTCGGGGAGTCTTCGCCCGTTCCGCGTCCATGGATTTGATGCCTGAAAGGTCCGCCGCTTCGATTAGCAATTTCCATTGCTCAGCTGATTTCAGTAATTCCTCTTCGGTGACGCCTTTAAGCGGCAAATCCAAATTCAGCAGAGAACAAACCCGCGCTTCCGGGGCAGTGCTGGGAGGTGGAGGAGGTAAGTCCAAGACCGGCATGGCCACTTCAAGCGGAGGCAGCGCTGGCGTTGGCCCTGCAAAATTCTCGGTTGGCAAGTTGGAGATGGGTGAATCTGGGACGATTTTGGTTTCTGAGAACTGCGCCAACAGTGGCTTGGTCGAGAGCTTGTCCAGTTGTGCTTGCGCCTGGCTTCGGTTGCGGGCAAGCGACAATAACGCAGCGCTCAGATCAGGTCCAATGCCATAAACCTCTACTTGTACACGCATCCGGCTAGCTACCGAATCCGACTTTGCGGAGGCTTGAATCCGGATCGTTGAGTCTGCGGGAGATTGCGCGAAGCACTGCGTCGTTTGGATAATCAGTAGCAGTGAGAGGCAGAAGAAGCGAGGCATGGCAAGAATCCTGTTTTCTGTGTGGTGATCATGAAGATGGCTCTGGCGATCCTCTTTTGAGTGAATGGGAAAACAGAGGCAGTTTGCGACAAGATTTCCAGTTTGGAAACGCATTTCTCTGTGGAAGTTCGGTAATTAAAGCAAAGCCTGATCAATGACAGGGACTTTCTCTGCGTTTTCGCTGCGCATGACGCCTTCTAGCAATGGTGGCCGGAACCAGCCGTCAACGGCCTGGAGAATCTTTTCACCCGGTTGTCGCTGTGCTGGGGGGATTTCGCATTTACCTCGTGTGGCCCTTGCATCGCGGGAAAAACTCGAGACTGAGAACTTCAAGCCCACGGCATGCTGGCCTTACCAATTCATTTTTGGAGAGAAATCATGGGATCGCTTTACTTCACCAGCCGTCGGCAAGGCTTCAGCCTCTTTGCGGGCCTTTTCGTTACTTTGGCGCTAGGACAATTGGCCCACGCTGATAGCTACTGGGTTTTTGTCTCGCGGTGTTCGAGCCCAGGTTGGCGCAAAGCCGGTACCCCCGACAACCTGCGAGGAAATTACGCCGCGCTGAAGCGATATACAGATGACTTAACTCGCCAATCAAATGGACGTGAAAAATATGACGTAGGAGTCGTCGCTAATAACTTATCGACGGTGGTTCGCAACCCGACTGCGAGTCCGAACTGCTCTGGTGGTGGGAATGGTAACGGAAACGGTAATGGAAACGGCAATGGGAATGGGAACAACGTCTATACCATCACCAAAAAAATCTACCGGACTTATTTTTGGTCCAGCAGCCAGCGGCAATGGGTTGTCGACGAATACTATGCGTGCCGCAATCATGCGGAAAGTCGAAGGCAGCAACTCATTCGAGCAGGTTATTCCGCGAGCTTCGATATCCTCACACATAGTTGGCAATCCAACGATGCCTCCCGCGCACTAACGGCCAACAACGGCGTCGTCCGAATGGCGGGCCGAGTGTCACCGGGATGGACTTGCTTGGATGGTTCCAACTGAGCGAAAGCGAATCGAATCCAAGGAAATGGGCCCGCACGTCGCGGGCCTTTCTATTGCGTCGCACTTCACTTGGCCCCGTGCATTAGTCGCTCCGCTTCTGACTTGAGCCCTCGCAAATCGAGCTTTCCTGTCCCTAGCACCGGCAACTGCTCCACCAACACAAAACTGTCCGCCGCTGGGATAAAGAGGTTCGGTAATCCTTGCTCGATGAGCGCCTGTCGCAATTGTTCTGGCGTAAGCGAAATCGCCGTGTGCAACACAACCAATCGTTCACCCTTCTTTTCATCTGGCACCGAAGTAACTGCCGCCTTCAGTTCACCCTCGCATGTTGGATCGATCGCTCGCCCTAGACATTCCTCGATTAAAATATGCGGCACCATTTCGCCGCCGATTTTAGAGAATCGACTCAGCCGGCCTGTAATCGTGATGAAGCCTTGGTCGTCGATCAAGGCTAAATCACCTGTGGTGTACCAGCCATCCTTGAGCACCTGTGCGGTGAGATCTTCTCGATCGAGATAACCCTTCATCACATTGGGGCCTTTGATCTGCAGCATCCCCGTTTCGCCCGCGCCTAGAATCTCGCCCGTATCGTTGTTGACCACACGAGCGATCACCCCTGGAATCGGTCGTCCCACCGTTCCTTCTTTGCGATCAATCTGGAAGTTGGCGATCTCGCGGCCCGGTGGTACGTTGACCGAAGCAACCGGCGAAAGCTCGGTTGTGCCGTAACCTTCGACTGGCCGAATGCCGTATTTGGCCTCAAAAGCATCTGCAACCTCTTTGGGCATCTTTTCCGCGCCCGTGACCACGCAGTTCAGTGTCGCAAACTCTTCCTTTTCGACCCGCTTCATATACATGCGGAGGAAGGTTGGTGTTGCTAGCAGCACGGTCGCTTTGAATTTTTCCGCAATCTTCCCAACGATCTTCGCATCGAGCGGGCTGAAGTGATAAGCGCCGCCAATATCGAGTGACGCAACGCCCCACAGCGTCACGGTAAACCCGAACGAATGAAAGAATGGCAGAATTCCCACTAGCACGTCCGAGCTGCGCAAGTGGACCATCTGTTCGAATGCCAATACATTGGTAGTAATATTGGCATGCGTCAGCATTACGCCCTTTGGCTGACCTGTTGAGCCGGACGTAAAAATCAAAGTCAGCAAATCATCGGACTTGACGCTGAGCAGGCCCAGCATTCGCTCCAAGATGAATGACGGAATCGCGTAAGCCGCAATCGCGGAACTGATCTTGTCCCACCGCGTCGGCTTGGTAAGTAAATCTTCCAAGTAAATCAGTTCGGCATTCGGCTTCATGGGTACTTTTTCCATGAACCGCCGACTGGTGATCACGTGGGTGATTTTCGCCTGTCGAATACACTCATTGACCGTATCATTATCCACCGTGTAATTCAAATTTGCCGAAACGCGCTTATCCAGCGCTAAGGCCAGATTCGCGAGCAGGCCACCGACCGAGGGTGGCACTAATAGCCCAACGTTCTTTTCGCCTTTGGCGAGAACTTCACGCCGCAAGATGCGCCGCAAGATCAGCGCACCTGCCAGCATTTTACCGCCGGTCAGTTCCTTCCCCATCGAATCGGAAATCTTCCATTTGAACAGCCGTCGCTTGCAGGCGCGTAAGGCAAGGGTGGCGATGCTCGACAGTTTGCGTGCTCGCTGTTCCACGGCATTGGCTCCCAATTCCAAAACAGCTTGCCGAACCTGATGCACATCACTTTTGGCGTCGATCGGCCTGCCGAAGTGAATGCTAATAGGGTACGGCCAACGCTTGGGCCATTTCCAGAAGTATTTTCCACCTTCGAAGCTAAAAACGCTTCCCCACAATTCATCGATATAGACGGGAACGATCGGCGCATCGGTTCCTTCGGCAATTTTCAGCACACCCGGCTTAAATCCCTGCACTTGCCCTGTGCGGCTAATACCGCCTTCCGCAAAGATGGCGACGAGTTCGCCTTTTTTGAGCGACTCACGTGCCTTTTTGAGCCCCGCCACAATCGATTTCGGGCCACCCGTAATCAAAATCGCGCCTACGAATTTCGCCAGCCACTTCATAAAAGGGTTCGAGAAATTCCCCGCAAACGCAAAGATGTGAACCGGGCGCGAATTGGTTAGAAGCAACAAAGCCCCATCGAGCCAAGAAATGTGATTCGATACCAACACCGCGCCGCCATTGGGAC
>JBKJSI010000742.1:0-5372 GCA_046595915.1 Pirellulaceae bacterium | reverse complement strand
ATGTGGTATGTCGCAAATGAACTTCGCCAATTCCTTAGCGCATTTGGCATTACTCGTCAAGACAGAATAGCGAAGACGGGTAATTGCCTATCTTCGCCAAAGTTACCGCTGGCCCTGAATCGACCAAGAGTGCGTGTCGCTCCCAGAGGATACAAGTCGAAAGGCGGGTAGGTTCCCATCACTCTTTGCCCTCGGCGCGCCGGTGAGTTCTAGTTGAGTCACCTCGCTGCCATTGGGAAGCGAAAGCACTTCCGCAGGTGTGTCTCCGACGGGCTTGCCATCGTTCATCGCAGGTTCGCGCGGGAACGATGGAGCAATCGGCCAAAAACTTGTGTTTGCAACAGACTGCTTTGGTGAAGTATTACCGCTAATGGGCGGTGGGGATACCGCTTCGCTGGGGGCATCAGGTGCAACTGGCATTCGGGACAATTTGTCTTCAGCGGATTTCGTCTTTGGAGTGCTTGAATCTTCTTCAGAGGGCTTTTCGTCGAACGGATCTTCGATTGAATCAGTCGAGGTCGGTTGAATGAAATTGGGCGACGTTCGAATTGCGTCTTTCTTCGCAACTTCCGATTTCAAGGGAAGCACGAACAACATGATGGCACTAATTAAAATTAGGACGGCGATCAAGCTAGCAAAACTCCACGCAAGGACGTGGCGCAAATCGTCACTCGCAGCCGGACCTGAGGTCAGCTTCGGCGGCAAAACCAACTTTGGCTCGATTGGCAAAGGCGGGGGTTTGCTTGGGCTCGGATTCCTTGAGCGGAGGTCAGCGTCGTGCCTCATGGTTGCGGGTCGCCTCCGATACGCACAAGAGGAATGTCAATGTGTGCCGTGCCACTAGCCGTTTCGTACTGGACGCGACGAACGATAAAACAACAAAGGGTTCCTGGGAATTTATCTCGTACAAATCGCGCCGTTGACGAGTCGCTGACCCCAAGGTCTCGATATTTCACGCCAATTTCTTCCTTTGATTTGCTTAACTCACCGATCCTAGTAGTAAGGTCTTTTGAAGCTTTAAGTTCGTCTACACTTGGATTTTGAACTTGCGATTTTTGAGCCAACCGCTCTCTAGCAGTTGCGAGTTTCTCGTCAATGTCGTCTTCTTGCTTAACGAGCTCGGGAACCTCCTTGAAGCGTTCATACTGTTTGAAGCTAACACGATGCCCTCCAAACAGTACATCCCAGCATAGGCAGTATTTTGGTGATGCAGAATCCATCTGTCTAAATTCAAAGCGGCTCTCCACAAAAGCATTTGTTTTTAGAGTGACTGAACATTTATGCGTAACAAGATTCGTAGCTGGCGGAGGATCAAGCTGCCATTCCCCATTTTCCCTGTCAAATTCTATGCCAACAATGTGTAATTCGCTAATTATTCCAGGTGGCAGATAGAAAGGTTCACTTTTTGTCTCGCCGCTAAGGCCGAATGTAACCCCCGCGACCTGCTGAAAACTGAACGGGACTAATCGCTTATCACCATTTTCGCGAGTCGCAATAATAGCGCATGCAGAGAGATGCTGCAAATCTTCGGCCGCCTGTTTTGGATTTGCGATCTTCCATTCAATTTCAGCAAGATTCTCATTGATCGATATTACAGCAATGTCTCGCTTTGTTTTAAATGTATCCTCGGAGTTTACAATCCATGGCGGCCCTTGACCGGCACCCTTTATTAAGATCTTGCGACCAGTTACGCCAACAAGCTTAAAATCGATCAAGCGATCTTCCTTCATGAATACTTGTCGCGATTGAACACTTGGCTTTCCTTCTTTCATCGCGGGTTCTTCAGGAAACACCGGCTCGATTGGCCATTTCCAGGCCATGCCTTTCTTAGGCAGTTGCGGCAGTGGAGGCGCAATCAAACCACCTTTTCCCTCGTTGACTGTTTCTTGGACTTGACCAGCGGCTGCTAGTGCCCGCTCCACACTAGCTTGAGGAAGTTGTATTTGCCCCGACTCGCCCTTCGGTGGGTCGGCAGTGCCGCCGCCGGGTGCGGGCGAAGAGGGGTTCCCGGATTTAGCCGGTGAATCGTCCAGCTCGCTTGGTTTTTGCTCCTCTGCCTTATCCTTTTTTGGCAAATCGGCTTCAATTTTACCCGGCGCCGACTTGTCGTTCTCAGTAGGTTTGAAGTCCTTTTTTGACCCGTCCGCAGTCTCGGCGAGCTTCCCTTCTGCGGGTTTGTCTTTTTTCTCGCGAGCTTTGATCGCATCGTCCGGCTTCGCTTCCTTAACAAGCTCCGCCGCAGGATTACGAGCAAAAGGCAACCTGTCCCTAAAAACCATAGCGCCAACAACGCCAGCAACCAAAAGCACCGTAAACGCAATCAACCCAACAATCAGCCCAACCCGCCTACCTCGCGATGCTTTCGGCGGCAACTTCGGCGGCCCACTTCCTCGAACAACTGGCTTCGCAATCCCCTTACTCTTCCCCTTAAACTCCGGCGGCGCGAGCTTTAACTCTCCATCGTCAGCAGCTTCTGCCAGACCATTGAAAAAGTCTTCGTCGTCGGCGTAGATCGGCGAGGCAATTGGCGCTTGCAACGGCTTCGCTGCAGCGCGAGGTTGTGGGGTGGTGGATTTGCCTGTGCGGGCGGCGACTACAAGATCATTGTCCGGCGCAGGTCCTAAGGTTCGGCCTAGCTCAATGATAAGACCTTCCTGCTTTGAAACTGCCGCGATCGCTTCCGTGGAATTGGCCAGCACACATCGCCAGGCGCAATCGACTCCTTGCGGTAAGCGCGTGAAGAACGTCGAAAAGGTCACATCCCAGCGCCGCGGCGCGGGAAGCAAGGCGAGGGCTTCTTGAAGGAGTGGCAACACGTCCATGCCTTCGGGGAAAATTAGATAGGCCGTTTTGCCGCCGCGAAGCGCTTGCTGGGCGAATACGCCAGCCCAACCCGCGTCGCCCGTTGCCTTTTGCCAGGCGCTACAGATGCGTAGTTCGCTTTCGCCCTTGGGACAAATTCGTCCATGCGGTAAGAGGCGGGGAGCGCCTGACCAAGTGGTTTCGGAGAAACCGGGCTGAGCCAAGACCCAAGCCGGACCAGCGCTCACCAGTTCACTGGCGTCGAGAACTACGTGGTGCGCGAGCTTGTTCGTTCGTTGCGAGTAGTCAAAACCGGCGTTCGCGACGCGCGACAAGATATGCTGTGGCTTGCCGGCGACACGAAAGATCAAATGCGAATAGACAACGGGATTGAGATGCTCTTTCACATCGCCTGGCGAATAGACATGCCGATAGCCCGAAATCGCTTCGAGGCGCTCGGCGAGCGTGCTAGTCATTCCCGGCGTGGTTGCGACGGTGCAAAAACCAAAGCTGCCGGGACGCAGACCTTGGGGCGCTGAAGTGTAGATAATTTCTTGGCTCACGCGGTGTTCCTCCCTGTGCGCGATGCGGCAGCATTTTCTTCTTCGCCAGCAATCTTGAGCGCGGTCGCTTTGGGAATGGATGTTGCGTAGGGCACCATGCCTCTAGCCCAACGGGCTAGCAACATCAAAAGCGGAACCTCGACCCAAATCGGTTTGATGTCGCAAGGTCTGATACCCCGAATGGCGCCGCGTTCATCGGTAACCGGCGCGCAGCCTGTCGCGCTCACTGGCACAAAATAGACTTCGTTGGCCAGCGACTCCGCCGCCGAAACAATTTCGGGGGAGTATTTCTTGAGGAGTTCGCGAGTGCGCTGCGAAATCAGGTTCACGCGATCCCAGTCGAGAGCAAACATTTCGGGATTCTTGGTGGCGACAAGCGGTAAGTTATTCAGGCTCGATGGCATCAGCGCCGACCAGGCATCGTATTTCGTGACGATGACAATTAGCGGGCGATTGTGGCGCTCGCCATGTTTAAGGCCGGAATGGCGTCGAATGCGCGATGCGGCTTCTTGCAGCACCGTATCTTGGCGATAAACCTGGGAGACGGCTGAAGTGATTTGCGGATCTGTCGATTTGCCGCTGCATGCGGCACGAAACCTTGGGTCTTGAGTTGGATCGAAGAGGAACAGCAAGGCATTGGATCGCGCCAAATGGCGGGTTACCGGACTTGCAGCAGTGTCTTTGCCTGGCTGAAAGGACTCGCCCGCGTTGTCATACATGCAAAGCACACGGGCGATTTGACTCGCTTCGCTGGCACGTGGATGTCCGGGAAGCGGCTGAAGGCCAAACAAAAAAGGGCGTGGATAGTTGACCACCTGCTCGCCATAGCGAACGGAGTCGTACCAGTAGCCTTGCTCTTCGGTTTTATCGAGCTTCACCGCCGCTTTTTGATCTGCATTAAAAAACTGCGTGCGTTCGTAGTGGTTGAGGATCTCATTGGAAAGCGGGTCAGCGTCGCCAAAAGCTATCCGGAAGAACTGCGGCATCGACTGCCGCAACTTCCAGGTCATGGAGGCCAGAAAGTATGACTTGCCGCAGGAGGGAATTCCCAGAATTGAGGCAAACACGGTGCTCATTTCGATGAGCGAGCGAGGAATGGTCAAGTGACACTTGGGACAGGCAAGCGATTGGCAAGTCATCCCCTTCACGTCGATTGCGTTGCCGCTGACGTCGAAGCGTGTAGGCAGGAACCGTTGCTGAGCATCAGAGCCCAGCTGCGGATCGCCGCGCAATTCTTCATGCTCGGTCACCCAGAGGGTTTCCTCAGCCGAAAAATTGGCCCAGCAATGTGGACAAGTGATTCGGCTACGAATGCCGGGAATATGAGCGGAACTGGCAGACATGAATTTCCCGTTGCGGGTTCGGTTGAATGAGGAGCTATTTCACGATGAGCGGTTTCCCGTTTCGACGCGTACCGCTTTCAGCGGCCGCCTTGCGATTGGCGGCAGTGCTTTGCTGCTCGATAAAGGTATTAAGTTCTCCAACTAGCTCGGAGCACTTCTTGTCCTCGGGAAACTCCGAAGCGAGTTCCCAGGCTCGCACCGCCGTTTCAAATGCGGCGGTTGCATTGCCTCGCTCCATTTCCTTTTTGGCGACACCGAACAGCTCCCCGGCGCCTTTGGCGGCTTGCTCGGGACTGGCGGACTTACCGCGCGGCCCCGAGTCGGAACTTCCCTCGCCAGAAGCGGAACCTGGAGCAGCGCCAATTCCCGATTGCGGCTTCCCGCCATGAGCACCGCTGGCTGGGGCCGACGGACTCCCATTCGAACCCGGATTCCCCTTTCCGTCAGACGGCTTTTGCTTCGCAGGCGCGGAACCGCCTGAATTGCTTCCTTTTTGCTCACTTTCCGAGGGCTGGTCCGCAGGCTGCTTGGATTCAGGCTTTGATTCGCTCGCGGGCGCTTTTGGCTGCTTGGGCCCGGGCTGGCGAGATTCCTTCGCGACCGGGACCTGTGGCGGTTTACAGCCAGCGCAAACCATTAGGAGGGGGGAGGACATCAGCGTGAT
>JBKJSI010000715.1:0-6379 GCA_046595915.1 Pirellulaceae bacterium | reverse complement strand
ATGTGGTATGTCGCAAATGAACTTCGCCAATTCCTTAGCGCATTTGGCATTACTCGTCAAGACAGAATAGCGAAGACGGGTAATTGCCTATCTTCGCCAAAGTTACCGCTGGCCCTGCCTGAAGGGCCGCTTCAGTCAGCACAGGTCGAAGGCCTGTGAAAAAGAACCGCCCAACAATTCCAACCGGCTCTGAAGGAGCCGTTCATCAACCCATACCCGCAACGCAACGCCCAACACAAAACCAAAACCAAGCTCTAGCAAACCGGGTAGTTCATGTAGGGCAGGCTCCCGCCTGCCTTCCTCAGCTTCTTGGGCGTGAACAACCCAAAAGCACACACAAAACCAAATCCACACAAAAGCCCCACCAACCACCTAACCACTCCTCCGTGCTCCCTGTGCCTCTGTGTTTTATGAATAATAAATAAATATCGCACAAATGGCGCCACACTTCCACAATAATAAAGGGGAACCACCTCGCGATTCCACCCCGGAGCCCCCACAATGTCGTTCAAACAACAATCCAAACCTGGCCACCTTGGCAATCATGTGGCCACCATGCTCCAAAGAAGAGGCATCTTGGCCCACTTGGACATCTTGCAAAAACGAACCGGCTTTCGATTCTCTCTGCACCTGCAATCGCGCCCGAATCTTGCCACCAATTGCCACCAATTGCCACCATCGCCACCGACACCGAGAGCTTGCCACCGTTGCCACCGTTGCCACCATCGCCACCAACTTCAACACTCGCGTTCTAACTCACGCCCAATCGGCCCTTCCAATGCGCCCTTTCCCTAGCGAGAGCGACAAGTTGGGCCCCTTGGGCCACTTCGCAAAAACAAGGGCTTTTTTGAACTCGCCTAAGTAATAATCCTCGGCGCCTGCGGAGCAGTCGGCGAAGAGTGAATCAGCATGATCTTCTGCCAAATCTTCCGCGCCAGGCTCGTGCAAAGGTCTTCAACCTCATTGGCCGAGGCGATCGCAACCGGATCATCAAAATGCTGCACATAAACCACCGCGATCTTGCCGACCAGCGAAAGCATCTCGCAGCTGTAGTCGAGATAGCGACTGAGATTGAGTTCGCTCATATCCCGCTTCGGCGAACTAGGCAGCGCGATCGCTTTCGGAGCCACCCGCTCCGGGTCTTTGGTCAGCTGATGCATGTCAATCACATGCGCGATCGAGCGGAGTTGGTTGACGATCGCGAGCGCTCGGCTTCGCTTGAGGCGAGTCTCGAGCGACAGAAGGAAGTAAATCGCCGCGCCGAAAAGGACGACCTGGCTCGCGCCGGCATCAAGGCCTTGTACGAGTTCGACCAACTCAATCGGCTTGTCTGGCAGCTTGACGAAGTAAAAGGTGAGGCTGACGCAAACCACCAGCGCGAGCGAGAGGAAGCCGGCGAGGATCCGCAAAATCAAAAACGGCTGGCCGAAGGACTCGGCCTGCGTTTCCGCCCGTTTGCCGAGGTTAAGCAGATGCCCGCAGACCTCCAGCAAGCTGGAATCCGGAAACCGGGCGGCAATGCGTTCATTGAGCCGCCCGATCGTTTCGACGATTTTCGCCGGAATCAGAAGCGTCGCGGACTCGGAGTAGGGCTCAGTCATTGCAGCGTTATTGCGATTTCCCCCTCTCTCGGCAAGCCGCCGGGCAATAACGGGTCGCTTATAGCGATTTTACCGAAGAAGTCAGCGGAAACCCGTCTAGATCCGCCAGGAGCCCGCCGATCGGTGGCGAAAATCAGTCCGAGCGAGCAAAATGGAGGGGTACGACGCGAATTGCCGTGGCGGGCCCTTCAAGAGTGGACTGGCAAGCGAATGGGATTTTTGGATCGACTGTTCAAATCGAACAGCAGCAACAAAAAAAAACCGGAGCCGCACAGCGCCGATGTATTCGCGCGCTTTGACATCGTCCGCGCCTCGATCAGCGGCACGATGTCCAACTTCCACATGGCGAAAGATCGCAAGAACCATAACGTGTACGGTCTCAAACTCATCGATATGGAGAAGTTCCGCGCCTTCGAAGCGCGATTCAAAGGATTGAAGAAGCCGCCCGAGGGAATCGTCGCCATCAAGATGCGGCACCCCTACATCGTCAAAACGCTCGAATATGGCACGACGCCCAAAGGCCAAAAATACATTCTGATGGAGTACCTCGACGGCATCGGCCTCAACCAGGCAATCAATGAGCACGATCCACTGCTGGATGGCAATCGAATGCGGCTGATCCGCATGATGGCCGAGTCGCTGGCCCATGTCCACAAAGAGGGATTCATCCACCGCGATGTTTGCCCGCGCAACTTCATCTGTTCTTCCGATCGCACCAGCGTGAAGTTAATCGACTTCGGGCTCACGGTCCCCGCAACCGCGCCTTTCATGGCGCCCGGCAACCGCACCGGCACCCCGCGCTACATGGCCCCCGAAATCATCCGCCGCCGCAACACAGACCAACGGGTCGACCTCTTCGCCCTGGGCGTTTCGATCTACGAACTGATCACCGGCGACCTGCCCTGGTCATCCGGAGAAATCACGGGCAAGGTAGCGCTCGAGCATGACACGGTCAAACCGAAACCCATTACCGACCACGCGCCAAGTCTCGATCCCGTCCTTGCCGGCGCGGTGATGAAGGCGATCGAAGCGAACCCCGACAAACGCCAGGAGTCGGTGGAGCATTTTTTGAAGATGATCCGGAAGCTGCCGGAGGATTTGATTTAACGAAGTCGTTCATTCAGCGACGGTGCGTCAGTTTTTCTCTCCCGCACCACCTTGTAGCGGTTCATCTTGAGCTGGCGTTTTCGGGATCAGGCTCGAAATCCTCCCCGGTCTAATTATGATGGCGCCAGTTCAAGCCAACTACCGAAGAACGAGTCATTGATTCCGGGGTGCTTGGATGAATCTGATTTTCGATCAACGGACCGCCATCTAAATCGCCGCACCAAAAAGTGAGTCATGCGAAATTTTTCAGGGAAACTGGCCCACCGGGCTGTTCGAATTCGCAATCTGACCGTTGAAGCTCTTGAACAACGCAAGTTACTCGCCACGCTGGCGACCTTTGATCATAAGCCAACGCCGTATCTGCAATCGGGCCCCGACGCTTTGCAGTTTTCGTCGATGCGAACTGGCGGCGCTACCGGGAGCTACATGAGATTTGTCGAAGGCGGCAAGTCGGGGTTAAGCACTTTATCTTTCGATCGCACCGACGACTTCGCGGCCAACGTCGTCGTCGCGGAATACATGTTTCGCGACACATATGTTATTCGACGAACAGATGCTTTTGAGTTCTCACTGCTGAATACGAACGACTACGGCGCTTTGGCGTCGAAGCAGGGAGTCAACTACGGCAAAGGATACAAAGACTCACTGACTTTTCGCTTCCTGATCAATCGCGATATCAATGATTTTGAAGAACGGTGGAATGATAGCAGTCTGCAAGTGATCTACGACGGCGTACTCGTCAAAGACATCGTGCTCGATGATGTTCTCGACCTGCAATCAGGACAGTGGCACCGAGCGAGGTTTATCGTCAACGCGGGTGACGGCAGTCTATCGATTGACATCACCCCGGAAGGGCGAAATGCGATTCGCGTCGCAAACAACATCGCCATTGCTGGCCTAGAGCCATACAAAATGCGGGCGCATTTCTCCAATTCGACCGGCACGAGCGCTGGAAATGTTGATCTCGATTCGATCGCTGTTAACTATCTCAAGCCGAATGAGACTTACGTCACATTTGATGATTGGCGCCCCGTCGCACAGGAAAATGGGACACCGATATCAGTCAAATTACGGCGGTTTGGAAATCTGACCTCTCCAACCATAGTTCAAATGAGGACCACTCCAGGTAATGCGCAAAAAGCCATCGACTACAAATCAATCGATGAGCCGGTCTCTTTTGCATCGGGGCAAGATTCTAGATCTGTCGATTTGGCAATGATCGATGATTTGGCCATGGAGGAGAACGAGTATTTGTGGTTGCGAGCGATTTCGACCAGCGCATCAGTGAAAACGACTGATCCAATGGCGGCGTTGGTGCGGATTTACGACGACGAATTGGGCCGCGAGCAGGGCCAAATACAGCCACTGATGGCCTTTGGACGGGTGCCGATTCACACGGTCATGTTGGCAAATGGCAAGGTGATGTTTTGGGGCCGTCAGCATGACCTGGGGCCGCAGGTTTATGATCCCGTCGCCGGCGAAGTAACGAACGTCCCGATCGCCGACGATCATCATGGAACCGGAGAGCATTTCAATGTTTTCTGCAGCGGCCACACTTTGCTGCCAGACGGACGGCTCTTCGTAGCAGGCGGCCATGAAGAGAATTTCATCGGCACGAAAACAGCCTTCATTTATGATCCCTCAACGAATCATTGGATTCGATTGCCGGATATGAATGATCGGCGTTGGTATCCCACTGTCATGGCGCTGCCAAATGGAGATGTTTTGGTATTGCATGGCACTATCGATTCGTCGACACACTTCAACGAACAGCCAGAGGTTTGGCAAGCTGCAACCAACACTTGGCGGAAAATCCACATCGCGCAAGATCTCGTGGATAACACCAAGGCCCACCAATCCGACTTTTATCCTCGCACTTTTGTGATGCCGGATGGGCGCGTATTTTACTTTGGCGCGGCGGGAGCAACGTGGATCCTCGATCCAAGGCCCGGCGTAAGCAATCCTTGGACGGCAGGCCCTAAACTGGCTACGAAAGCGGCGCCGAATGACTACGGCACTGTGACCCAATATGCGCCTGGGAAATTGCTAGTTGCGGGCGGCGGCATTCCGGGAAGAGCCGACGCGGAGGTAATCGACCTCAATCAGCCCAATCCTCAGTTTCGCGCTGTGGGGTTCATGGCTTATCCGCGGCGACGGCACAACGCGACGATGTTGCCGGATGGTCGAGTACTCATTACCGGGGGCGAATCGGAAACTCCCGGCGCTGTCGCGATTCAAAAGATCTCAGAGATCTGGGATCCAACAACCGAGAACTTTACCTTGCAAGCCGCGGTTGATGTCGAGCGTGTGTATCATTCGACGGCGCTGCTGATGCCTGATGGCAGCGTTTGGACGGGAGGGACCGGTGAACCGACCACGAATGACAAAGTTCGAGAGCAACGCAATGCGCAGCTATTCCAGCCTTCTTATTTGTTCCACAATAACCGCCCTGAGATCACGCTTGCGCCAAGCAATGCGGGACTCGGTCAATCGATTTATGTTCATGTGAAACGACCGCAGGAAATCGCCTCCGCGAATTTGATTCGACTTGGTTCCGTTACCCATTCGCTTGAACAAAGTGCTAATTTCGTACCCCTGACCTTTAGTCAGAGCGCCGGTGGACTCTCCGTCAATATCCCCGCCAGCGCCAACACCGTTATTCCTGGTTATTACTTTCTCACGGTTGTCGACTATCGAGGAGTGCCTTCCGAATCGAAGATCATTCAGGTCTTGCCTGCGGGACAAGTCGCCCTTGTGAGCATAAGTGATGTCACGGTAACGGAATCGGGGAACGCTGATTTCACCGTGCGACTGTCGAAAGCGCTGGCAACGCCAACGACCATTAGCTACCGAACGCTTGCGGCATCGGCACAGCCGGGCTTGGACTACACAGCGACCGAGCAGACGCTCATCATCCCCGCAGGTCAGACCATTGGCGCCATTCGTATACCGATCGTCAACGACGCGATCAAAGAACCCTCGGAGTGGTTTGCCGTCGATCTCTTCAGTGCTACCGGTCTAGCTGTACTTAGTAGACGCCGCGCTCAAGCGGTTGTGCGGGACAATGATGGCGAAACGCCGCCTATGATTTCGATCGCCGATGGCCAAGCGACTGAGGGCGGCGATGTCGTAGTCCAAGTGAGCCTCTCCGCACGCTCCGCATTTCCCGTTAGAGTTCCTTTTGTAACTGCCAGAGGCAGCGCGACGAATGGCGACTTCGTTTCTCGCGCGGGCGCCATCACGATCCCTGCCGGCGCGACAACTGGAAGTATCAACATTCGAACCCTGCGAGACGGAGTCGAAGAGGGGGATCAGTCTTTTTATGTACGGCTCCCTAACCTGCCAGACTTGAGTTTTGCCGACTGGGAAGCGCTAGCCAAGGTCATCGACGCACCGCTGCCGACGATTACGCCTGAGAATCTTTCGGTTACCGAGGGTACTGGGAAGAACGTGATTGCCTACGTGGCAGTGAAACTTTCAAGCGCGCTTGACGTGGCGGCATCGGTCGCTTTTACAACGAAAAACGTTTCCGCACGTGCGGGCTCTGACTTTGTGTCGACTTCGGGGACATTGCTATTCTCGCCGGGAGAGACTGTGAAATATGTTCCGGTCACAATCATCGGCGACACTTCGAAAGAAGGTGCGGAGGAATTCAACGTGGTGTTGAGCGC
>JBKJSI010000709.1:0-3850 GCA_046595915.1 Pirellulaceae bacterium | reverse complement strand
CCAATTCCGGAGATGTCTTACAGTCCAAAGGAGGACTTGTGTATAAATGACAGGTGCCTGGGGTCAGGTTGCCGCAATCCAACCACCACTCGTGAAAATCCTCACCGGCAACCTGCCCCCAGTAAACCACTCTCACTCCCAAAACTGACAGCCCCGCCATGACAGCAGAGAAGTCGCTCGCGATCGTCCTGCGTCTTGTGGAATTCAGCGAGTCGAGCCTTGTTGTCACGCTCTTTACGCGCGAATTTGGAAAGATCTCCGCACTCGCCAAAGGCGCCCGCCGACCCAAAGGTCCATTCGAGGCTGCTCTTGACCACTTAGCGATCTGCCGCGTAGTGTTCCTTCGCAAGTCGGGAGATAGTCTGGACCTGCTGACGGAAGCCAAACTCGAGCGACGGTTTCGCAATCGCGCAAAGAAATTGGCCAACCTTTATGCCGGTTACTACATCGCCGAGTTGCTCGGCGATCTCACGGCTCGCGGCGATGCCCAAGTCGATTTATTTGACTTGGCCGTCCGCACGCTCGATCGACTCGATGTTTCCGGTTCCGTTACCGGCGTCATCGAACACTTCGAGCTGCGAATGCTCGCCCTGATGGGTCATTTTCCGTTGCTCGATGCTTGCGTCGAATGCGGCGGCGAACTTGTAGACCGTCCGGCCGTGCTCTTCGCTCCGATCGAAGGTGGAACGATTTGCGAGACCTGTCGCGAGGGAAAGCGGAACCTGATCCGCGTCTCCCGCGATGTCCTCGACTTGATGAAACGACTAGGAGATGAACCAACTCCCAGTGAGGAATTACTCGAGGGCGTCGAGCCTCATCGGGGAGTCCTGCGAGGCGTTCTCAACTCCTACTTATCTCACCATTTCGGCTCCCACTTCCGGCTCCATTCCTTCCTGAATCGCTAATCCACCTTTCCTTCAAATACTGCCAAGGCAAATGGATTTCCTCGGCCTCACAACTCGATACCGCTACCTGGTCGCCTCCCTCATGGCGCTCCACCTCGCTAGCGGCTGCTCGCTCCTTTCACCCAGAACCAGTGAAGAGGAGTTTGAGAAACTGATGGCCGAGCGCGCTAAACGCGCCCAAGGCGCCGTCACGCCCGTCGCCTCACAAAAACCCAAAATGACCGTCAGCGATGTCCTCGACATCGATGAATGGGGCAAGACCCTTACGAAGAAAACCAAAGAAGTCACCGGCTACGGCCCCAACAAAAACATCGCCCAAGAAGCCTTCGACGCCGGCGAACAAAAATATCAAGAAGCAGCAGAGGAGGAAGGCGACAAGAGAAAAGCCCTCTTCGCCGAAGCCGCCGCCAAGTTCAATAC
The DNA here is from genome assembly GCA_046595915.1 of Pirellulaceae bacterium. Taxonomy (GTDB): domain Bacteria; phylum Planctomycetota; class Planctomycetia; order Pirellulales; family Pirellulaceae; genus JBKJSI01. The sequence goes on along the minus strand of JBKJSI010000709.1, from coordinate 2,525 downwards.
CGCGGCCTCCCGCTGGCCCGATTCCGCCCTTCAAGAAGACTCTTATTTCAAAGCCGGTGAGTCCTACTTCTTCGCCGACCAATATTCCTATGCCGCCGAGCAATACGAAAAACTCCTCAAGGGTTATCCCAACTCACGCTATCGCGAAACCGTCAGCGCGCGGCGCTATGACATCGGGCGCTTCTGGCTTGAACTCAATCAGAAGAATCCCCACTGGCCCCTGACGCCCAATGTTACCGATGGAACTCGCCCCCTCTGGGACACCCCCGGCGAAGCAATGCGCATCTTCGACAAACTCCGCCTTGAAGACCCCACTGGCAAACTAGCCGATGACGCCGTCTTCGCCACCGCCAACGCCCAGTTCGCCAACGGCGACTACATCGCCGCCTCCGGCGACTACAAAGCACTCATCGATACCTATCCCCACAGCGAACATCAGTTCGACGCCCACTTCATGCGCCTGCAAGCGGAACTCTTCCGCTACCAAGGCGCCGATTACTCCGCCGATTCACTCGATGAAGCGGACAAGATGATCCGCCAAATCAAAAAGCAATTTCCCGACGAAGCCGAAAAGCACCGAGCTTATCTGAATCGGTCGTACCTCAAAGCCAGATTCGCCAAAGCTGATCGCTTTTACCAGCGAGGCCTTTACTACGAACGACAAGGCCAAAACCGCTCCGCACGAATCTTCTATGGCAAAGTCAAAGACGAATTCGGCGACACCAAATTCGCCAAAGAAGCCGACGAACGACTCGCTGCGATTGCAAACCTCCCCGATGCACCAGCAAAACAGTTCAAGTGGTTCGTCGATCTGTTCCCCGAACGCAGCATCGCTAAACCGATCTTTACCAGCGACGCGCCAAGAGGCGGCGCCAAAAAGAAGCGATAAGGCAAGCATTCAATGCCGCGCATGATCTTGGCGACCCTGATGCTCATTCTCGCGGCAGGCTGCGCTCCCTACCGCATCGGCCACCAGGCTCTCTTCACGCCTGAAATCCGCACGGTCCACGTCCCCGTCTTTCGCTCGGTTAGCTTTCGCCCCGGCCTCGGCGAACGACTCACCGAAGCCGTCATCCGAGAAATCCAAACCAGCACCAATCTCCTCATCTCCAGTGAATCCAACGCCGACACCATCCTCACCGGCAATATCGTCGACGACTCCAAACGCGTCGTCGGAGAAAATCGCAACGATGACGTCCGCTCCTATGAAAGGGCCCTCAGCGCCACGCTCCTCTGGACCGACCGCGGCGGTAACCCGATCGGCCAGGCCGTAGCCGTAAGACCCCTCATCGAATTCGCCGCCGGCTCCTCAGGCGTCGCCATCCCCGAAGGCGGCCAATCGATGGCCACCACCGAACAAGCAATCCTAGACCGCCTCGCCCGCGACATCGTTACGCAACTCCACGCCCCCTGGTAACGCACCTTGCAAAGCGATTCTTCGTACTCGTGCTCTCCCTCTGCCCCGCGATCCCCCGCAACAATCTGAGGGCTTTGTCGAAGCTCGAAATTCGGATGCCACTGCCTGGCTTGTCCAGCAGTGCGTTGCTCAAATTGACTCTGCATTCCGAAAAGCTGGGTTGGACAAAGCACTATTCCAAACGAGCCAACATTTCGCGAGCCAACTCGCTCACCGCCGGCCTCACATCCACAGCATCTGGGTCGACCCGCACGATTTCGAGCCGTTTAGTCACCGCCAACATCGATGGCCAGCGCACATTCGATGCAGAATCACAAAGCTCCATCAATATCTCTCTCGCCTCCGTTTCGAGTGCCAGTATCTTTTCACTCGCGATCGCGTTGCGAAGTCGCTCAGCGACGATGGTGGGCTCAAGCGGTTCACTCGGCGCCGCACCCTCCGCCAGCTCTCTTTGGCGGCGTTCGAGATACCGGCGATGATTCCGCATCGCCACCGCCCAGCTGGCAAGTGCAAATTGCGCCAAAGTCCGATGCCGCTCGGAAATGTGCGGGTTCGCTAACAGCCTTCGCAAAAACCGTTCGACTTCGAGCTCAGGTTCACCATAAGGAAGCAGCTCAAGCAAACTTGCCAACTCGTCCGTCACCTCGTAATGGTCCAGCACTTCTAGCGCGGCTCTCCGCGCCCGCGCGGAGGCGCAGTCAGCCGAAATCCCCACCGCTCCCAGCGGCGCCGCGCCAACGCCAAGCATCAAAAGCCTTCGAGCCGCCATCAGGCCCGTATGGGTCGCGCGATAGCTTTCCTCAAATTCTTGTAAGCGTGGCGTGAAGGCCCTCGCGGGATTATGGGTCTCCGCGAATTGCAAACGAGCATTCGCATCTTCGATGCCGCGCAGCGCCTCATAAAACTCGCGCAGTGAATCACCCAGTTCATTGCATAGCGCGATAAACTCTTGCTCGGCTTCGGAAAGCTCAGAGGGCTCCATGAGCGAAGTTGTCATGAGATCACCTGATGATAAGGTTTCCTAACGTGAAACAGGATCCAATAATCCGTCAACATCCCAGTTAGGCCATGATTGTTTGCCGGGGTCACTAACAAACTCCTTTTTCTT
>JBKJSI010000675.1:0-6712 GCA_046595915.1 Pirellulaceae bacterium | reverse complement strand
TTACAATGCGAAGCGTGCGGTAAATCTCAAATGGATCGGAATTTCTCGGCGTCGAAAGTCGCTGACTGAAAACAACTTGAAAAATGTCGCCGGCGCGAATGTACTCGACGCACTTCTTCACCGCCTCATGAAACTTCTCGCGCGGAAAGTTAGAGGTAAACGCCAACTTCGGCTCGATCGTCGTATCGATATCAGCCGGCAGCGGCAACCCCGATGTCTTGCCAAGCTTCGCGACGATCTCATCGATTCGAGTTTGCGCGGCGGCATAAGCCTTTTGAAGGTCTACCTTCTCATGCTTAGCCGGTGCATCGCCAAGCGGCTTCCCTCCCACAGCTGCCAGCACGACGACCGTCAAAGTCTTGTTGACGTTGTCAAAGTAGACGACCTGATCGAAGAGACCAAACCAAAGATCAGGCAGATCGCGATCATCAAGCGGTGCGTTTGGCAAATCTTCGATATAGCGGACAACGTCGTAACTTGCGTACCCAACCGCGCCGCCGCAAAAAGCATGAACATCCGGAATCTTGGCGACCTTCACCGCCTGAACATAGTTGCGGAGGTCATGGAGTGGATTGGGCGATTCCCAATCCTGCTTGACGCCAGCTTGCTCCAGTGTGACGAGATTTCGCTTGGCCGCGATGGTAAAAACCGGCGAAAAGGAGAGGAAGCTATAGCGACCAATCCGCTCGCCGCCGACAACGCTTTCAAAAAGGAAGATGTTGCCGCCATCGTCTAATTGCTTGAGCGCGGAGACCGGCGTCAAAGCGTCGGCGATCAATCGGCGAAATACGGGCACAAAATCGACTCTCTCTGCATGGCAACAGAAGGCTTCGAATGCTGGAAAATGCGGAGTTCTGGATGGCGGCATCGTTTTCGTAACCCGGCGCAAAGGGCAAGGTCGCCATTGTGCGTGCTGGAGCGAGAATTCAAAAGGGTAAGGAAGTGTCCACTTCGACACAGCTCCCCCTGCCAGCGTTCGCTTGACACTGTTTGGCCCCCCGATAGAATCCCACAGGCCCTTACCGGGCCGAGACTTACGTTTACAAGTCACGATTCAGACCACGCTGAACGCCTGGAGCAACCCTCTCCTTGAAACAGCGTTTTTTGGGGCGATCAACATGAAATGCCAGCGTTGCGAAAAGCAGGCGACATTTCACATCACCGAAATCGCCAAACCCGAAGTAATCGAAGTCCACCTCTGTGAAGAGTGCGCCAGGCAATATTTGGCCGCACAGAACGAGGATGGAACGGGCGACGAACCGTCGTCGATGGCCGTCGAGCAAACCAAAATCGGCCAGACCGCCGAAGAACTGGCCAAGCTCGATCAGAAGACCTGCCCCGTCTGTGGCATCACGTTTTACGAATTTCGCCAACAGGGCCGGCTCGGCTGCCCGCATGACTACGTTTGCTTTGAAGCCGAACTCGAGCCGTTGCTGCTCAACATTCATGACGGCACCAAGCACAAGGGCAAGCGTCCGCGGCGCGGCCTGCAAAATACCGATCGCCAGACCGACCTCATTCGTCTGCGACGTGAAATGAAAGAATCGGTCGAGTTAGAAGACTACGAACGTGCGAAAGTACTGCGTGACCAAATCCGCAACATCGAAAATGAGAAAAAAGCGGGCGGATCAACCGCGGAGGGTTCGCCGTGAATCTAGATGAACTTGCCCCACGCTGCGGCGAATGGCTTCGCGGCTCCGGCCCCGAATCCGACATCGTGATTAGCACCCGCATTCGCCTCGCGCGAAATGTCGCCGATGCGCCCTTTATTCGGCGCTGCACCGATGACGATCGCTCCGGCGTCGAGAAAAAGATCCGCGATGCGCTGGTGAAAATCACCGAGGTCGGCTCGCTCGACTATCTCAACGTACAAAAGCTCGAAGAAGTCGACCGCCAATTTCTTGTAGAGCGGCAACTGATCAGCCGTGAAATGTCGCAATCGCAAGGCGCTCGCGGCGTCGCGGTCGATGGCGAAGAGCGATACAGCGTCATGGTGAATGAAGAAGATCACCTACGCATTCAGGTCATGCACAGCGGCCTCGATTTGAATGCTTGTTGGGATATGGCCAACCGTATCGACGACGCGATCGAGTCGCATGTGAACTATGCTTTCCATGAACGCCTCGGATATTTGACCGCCTGCCCCACGAATGTCGGCACCGGCATGCGCGTCTCGGTGATGCTCCACTTACCGGCGCTTGTCATCACTCGGCAATTCGAAAAAGTCCTTCGCAGCCTTCAAAAAATCAGCCTCGCCGTTCGCGGGTTGTATGGTGAAGGCTCCACCGCGATGGGCGATTTTTATCAGGTCAGCAATCAGATCACGCTCGGCCGATCGGAAGAGGAATTGCTCACCCAAGTCGGCGAAGTGGTTCCCGTGTTGATTGACTACGAGCGACGCGCCCGGGATTTCTTACTCAAAGAGAGCAAACGCGACCTGCACGACCGAGTGAGCCGCGCTCATAGCATTCTGTGCGCTGCTCAAACGATCAGCAGCGAAGAGACCATGCACCTTCTCTCGAGCGTCCGCCTCGGCGTGAATATGGGCCTCATCGAAGACTTAGCGATTCCCACGATCAACCAACTCTTCATCCACACTCAGCCCGCCCACCTGCAAAAACTGCGCGGCGCAGACCTCGACGCCTCCGACGGCAACATCGAACGGGCGATCTACCTCAAACGCCACCTCCGCGGCAACATCGGCCCCGATCCGCTCGAGCGAAACTAGTAGTCAAGCTGTCGATCAATGTCACTCTCAAAGGGTGGCATGGCGTTTGGTACTCCGAAGGCCGTGGCTGGCGTTGTTCGCTAGGCCGACTGTTAGCGCTAAGTCCATAAAGTCTAACCCGAGTGGCGGTTGGGTGGCTGTGTAACTAACCAGCCCCTTCTCCGCAACCCGCGCGCATTTTTCGTGCTCGTAATCGTGCTCGGTACTCGTAATCGACTTTTTATTCGAATTCAGGGCCAAAGGCCTGAGATATAGTAGCCAGGGTCGGAGCAGTACTCTGCGCAGGCCCTGGTATACGATCACCAACCAAGTCAAAGGGCTGAAGGCCCGAGATAATCCTTGGCAAGGCCCGCGCTAGGTTATGAAAATAAAGTGGCGCAATGCGCTCTCTGTTGTAGCAAGGTCGAACGCCACTTTGTTTTCTTAACACGGCTTGGATCGCCCCGAATCCCAGAGTTGCACAATGCCCTTGGAGCTATTCCCCCTGCCCAAGCGTGATCGATAGATCCACTGGCTCTCCATTGCGAAGCACCGTAATCACCACTTGGTCGCCCGGATGCTTCGATTCCACCTGAGCCAAAAGCTCCTCGGCGGTGGTCGTCGGTAGTCCATCCACCGCAACAATCAGGTCCGCCTGCGAGCGATCGACCGAAGTTTTGACCACAGTAAACAGCCCTTCCCGTTTCTCTTCCTTCACGAGTCGAAAGCCGCGCAAGCCCGATCTCTCTGCCGGACCATTGGGCGCGAGAATCGCTGCGAGCAGACCACGTTCCGTTTCATAGACGCGGACGATACCCAAATCAGGGCGAATGACGCGACCCGTTTCAATGAGTTGATCGATGACGCGGCCAATGGTGCTGGTCGGGAGAGCAAAGCCGACGCCGGTATTGTTGCCGGTGCTGCTGGCGATGGCGGTGTTCATGCCGATCAGTTCGCCGCGGCTGCTAATGAGTGGACCACCCGAGTTGCCGCGATTGAGAGCCGCGTCGAGCTGGATGATCGACTTCATCGAGCGACCCGTGGTCGAGGGAATCGTTCGATTGAGGCTCGAAATGATGCCGGTAGTCATGGTCCGCTCGAGTCCAAAAGGATTGCCGATCGCAAACACCCGCTGCCCCACTTTGAGATGTGTCGAATCGCCAAACTCAATCGGATGCAAAAACTCTTCCGGCGCATCGATCCGAAGGACCGCGATGTCAGTCGCCGCATCGCGCCCGACGAGGACCGCGCCATAACTCTTGCCGTTGAAGAGCGTAACCTTAATATCCTTCGAATCGGCGATGACATGGTTATTCGTGAGAATATGACCGCGCCGATCGATCACCGAGCCCGAGCCAGCGCCTTCGGTGGGAATCTCAAGGAAGAAGACGCCATCCGCCTTCGAACCTTTGGTAGTGATATTCACCACACCGCGATTGGTCTTTTCATAAACAAAGATGTTGACCCGCTCTTCGGGCGTGTAATCGTATTCGGAAGAAGGCTCTGCGCGACGACGCTGCTTTTCGACTGGAGGCGGCGCGTCGAGTTCTTCTCCAGCAGTAAGAGCCGGACCGGGGCGACGTGATTTGTCAGCTGAGATCGCCGGCAGGTCAATTTCACCTTCCTGGTATGCCGTGCGGGCGCCAGTACGTTTCGCACGAATTTGCTTGCCACCTGCTGCTGCCTTCTCCTGTGGGGGTCCGCCAATGTAGATAAGCGGCAGCGGGACTGATGAATTTTGGCTAGATTTCGGCGATTTGCCTGGGTCAGTGCCGTCGCCTTCCTTGTCTGCCTTTTGCCATTGGATGGAGGTTTGGCCTTCGCCCAAAATAATGCTCGGAGATCTATCGGTCGCCGGACGAACCACTTGGATCTTGAGTTTAGTTTCGGTCGGATTCTCTCCCTTCGGCTGAGCGTTTACGGCCGCACGTCCATCTTCATCGGTGACCACGTCCACTACACTCTCTTTCGCTGCATCAGGGAAGCAAATTTCGCTTCCACTTTCATATTCATAACGGACTATCCACTCCTTCAAGGGAGTTCCACTCAAACCAGACCTTACCGTCGTTTCTAAGGTCGCATTGCTTTCTGCATCTACCGATTGCGGCATTGGAAATAGCCACTCTGCATCAACCCAATAGATGGTCGCATTGGACTTTCGCTTAGCCCAGTCCTTCTCATCCGTAGACACACAAGTGATATTTGAAACTCCCTCCTCGCTCGAAACTACGCTTATCCAGGACTCCCCCTTTGCGATCTTGAGGTCATCGTTTTCGGAATCGTTTCCGCGAGTGATAATGTAGTCGTTGTCTGCTCCATGCCCCTTGGCAGATTCACTGGTGACTAGTTGTGACTTCGATGTAACGTTGTGTCTGACATTATCCGATGGGCTCGTATCAATTTGGACAAAATGTCCGACACTTTTTTGTGAGAGCAACCAGTCAAAAGTATGAGCAGAATCCGTAACTGCCTCTTGGCTATTTCTAACGACAAGAATTACTTCTGAACCGACTGGAGCAACTATTCGTTGAGGTGTAATGACGACACCTCGAATTTCTTGCGCTGCTCGAGGTCTCTCGGAGCCCGTGACTTGAGAAGTAGATGGCGTCGAATTCTGTGCGAGCGCAAAGCAAGGTGAGACCAAAGCCAAAACGAAGAGCGATCGGAGAATCATTAGCGAGTACTCGACTTGCGTACGTCAGCTGGACAAACTTTCCAGGAAAATACGCAAAATCAGCTTCCGCGCGGAGAGCAATTGCGTTGCTAGCGGCGGCGGCGTGAGGCGCTTCGCAGGAGATAGCCAAGCGGCAGCAGTGCCAAACCGTAGATTCCAACGAGTAAAAGCGCCAGCCCTGCTAGCTGGTTATCGACGCCGGAGTGAAGCATGCCCATCATGCGGACCGAGGCAAGTTCAACGCCGGGCGGCGAGACGAGCAGGGTGGTTGCCACATCGCTAAGGCACAGAGCGGCGCTGAAAAGGAAGCAAGCCACAACCATCGGCCTACGCTGAGGCAGCGCGATGGCAAAGAACACTCGCACGCCCCCCCAGCCCTGAAGACGTGCAAGTTCCAATTGTTCATTGGGAAGCGTTCTGAACGAATGGCGAAGAAGCAAAATAATCCAAGGCAGCACTCGTATCGTCGACGCCGCAACCGGAGCGAATAGGGTTCGGTCTCGAAGGAAGATTCCGACCGATCCCGTGCTACTTAGCAAATTGAGTAGGCCGATCGCAAGCAAGGGGCCAGGAATGGCGATTGCCAAAACGACCAGCACTGAATTGAGGAAACGAAACGCGGGACGCCACCGCTCGGCCCAGGTTAGAGTGAGGGCGATGGCAAGGGTCGACGCGCCGGCGAGGGAGGCGTGAATGGAGGTCCAGTACATTTCATCGGAGAAGAGCAGCGGGGCTCGCTGAAGCGTTCCCCAAGTGTGCTCAAGAGACCAACTTGGAAATGGCCGACCCTCGGAAGTGAATTCGGCATGAACCCCCGCCTTGTAGATGAGGCTCGCAAGCGGAACACAAAGCAGGAGCAAGAGAAACGCAGCAAGTAGCATTGCAATGGGCCATTTCCAAGCGCCAAGGGAAAATTGCCGAACCTCTTGATGTGCGACGAAGGCATCGGAGCGAAGTGCGCCTTCCGCGAAGGAGAGCGCGAGGTAAGCTGCGATGCTCGTCAGCAAGAGAAACGGCAATAGACCTTCATAAGGAAATTCACCGCTGGCGGTAGCGCTTGCCCCAGTGGAAAGATAGATTTCTTCGGCCATCGTGCGGATCTGATAGATGTCGGTCACCGCAATCTCGCCGCTCACCGTGATAAAGATCCATAGCGCGCAGGCGATTAGAAGCGGACTAGCGCGACGCAGCGCGACGCGCAGTAGCACTATGGGCCAAGGCCGTTGCAAAAGCGCAATCTCTTCGAGTTCGGCCTCAGTGCGGCTTAGACCCAGCGACACAAGCAGAACGACGCCGGGCAGCGCCAAGAGCGAATGCAGTAAGACCGCCGA
>JBKJSI010000542.1:0-7773 GCA_046595915.1 Pirellulaceae bacterium | reverse complement strand
TCTACATCTTTGCCGCCGCGACACCGGTATTCATCATCGCCGCTCACTATTGGCGCCAAACAACACCCAACCGATTCTGGAAGGCCTTCCTCATCGCAGGGACTCTTCCTTGGCTCTACGCCATGTTCATCAGCACCCAAGAAGCTTGGGCTTTGCTCTTCGGAATTCCCGCTTTTGCCTCGACGTCGCCGGTTGAGGTCACTCCCTTCAGCGGCATCAATTGGGCAGATCTCCTCGTCATTTTGCTCTCGCCTCTGGCAGTCGGCATGCTGGGTGGAGTTATGGGAGTCTCGATTCAAAGGGGAATAGTGTGGCGCCGTCGAGAGGTCGCTTCACCTTCATCGCTCTGACTCCAACAATTCCTGACCAAGGATGTCGTAAATTGTCTTCCGTAATCCGGCAGGGCATCAAGAAGTCGCCGCGCCGATAGGATTGATTTCGCCTGCCTTCTAGGCGCCGCTTATGGCAATCCACTTTCCCTCCGCATTAGCGTAAATTAGCGTCCATTCGCGGTTACTCATGCATTTCGATTCCGCCAACAAGACGCACCGCCAATGCAATCACATGTGATCGAACGACTACCAACTCCAGTCAGCACCAAAGACATGGCTGCTCTCGCCGACATCCTCGTCGACGCCGTTAATTCCGGTTCCGCTGTCAGCTTCCTTGCTCCTCTCTCACACGAAGTGGCATGCGCCTGGTGGCAAAAAACGATCGAAGCCGCAGATCCTAAAACAGTCTTTCTTGTCGCCCGCGACGGCGATGAAATCATTGGAACCGTCCAACTCCATGCCTCCTGGGCGCCAAACCAACCCCACCGCGCCGATATCGCCAAATTCATCGTCCATAGCCGAGCTCGCGGCCAAGGTGTCGGTCGCAGACTCATGCAAATCATCGAAAAGGAAGCCCAAGACCTAGGCTATACGCTGCTTACGCTCGACACTCGTCGAGGCTGCGAAGCCGAAGGCCTTTACCGCAAGCTCGGCTGGACCGAAGCCGGCATCATTCCCAACTTCGCCATCAACGCCGACAATTCGGGCCTCCACGACACCGTCATCTTCTACAAAACCATCGGTTAGCCGTGATCCCGGCACGCCGGGAGAGCGCTCTGCCCATCCAAGGAAACCCAATGCCAACCGAAAAGTACGACACCCGCCTCGACATCAAATATCCGCCCCTCGAAAAAATCGACGTCCCCGCGCTGATCGCCGCTAACAAGCACCCTTGGTTCAATCAAACCCTCAGCCGGGTGAACGAATCCGTCCTCCGCCTCGGCGTTTTCGAACCCGGCGAATATCACTGGCACAAACATGACAACGATGACGAACTCTTCTTCGTCCTCGAAGGCAAACTCCTAGTCGACCTCGAAGACCGCACGGTGGAGCTAAATCGCTGGGAAGGCATTACCGTTCCCAAAGGAGTCATGCACCGCACCCGCGCACCCGAGCGAGTCGTAATTCTCATGATGGAAACCGCCGCCATCATCCCCACCGGGGACGCGTGAATATCTTGATCTTTCGATGCCGACGGCTGATTTTGGACGTCTTTTAAGGCCATCTTTTCAACCCACCGAGAATCTGGGAAACCTTGGGCTTCAACCCGTCGCGTAGAGCGCAGCTGTGAGCCGACATCGTGAGTGATTCCGTCGAACCCAATTCGAACGCAGCGCCAAAGGGACTTGCGGGCCTGCGTGTTCAAGTAGTTGGCCGGCTGGCCAGCATCACCAAGCGTGAAACGCCGACGGTTCTCAAACGCTTTGGCGCGCTGGTGTTTCAATATCCGACCGACGAAGTCGACCTGATCATTGTCGGAGCCGAAGAATCACCTGCTGAGGAAACTTGGCTCACCCGCGAGCGCAAATCAGCAATCGATGAAGGCAAGCTGACAATCCTCAGCGAGACGGAGTTTTTGCTCCAGGTCGGCTTGCTTGATTCCGAAGCGGCTCAGCGACGACTGTATACCCCAGCCATGCTGGCTGATGTCCTCGGCGTTTCCGTCGCGGAAATCCGCCGCTGGCAGCGACTCGGGTTGATCGTGCCGCGCCGCGAAGTGTTGCGGCTCGCCTATTTTGATTTCGAAGAAGTCGCCGCCGCAAAACGCCTTGCACAGCTCCTCGCCGCAGGCGCATCTCCCGCCGAAATCTCACGCAAGATCGAGGAACTCGCAAAATACGCCCCCGGCCTCGCGCGCCCTTTAGCGGAACTGGCGGTCGTCATCGATGGCAAGCAACTCTTAATACGCCATGGTCACCAGCTTCGCGAAACCAGTGGCCAACTGCGACTCGATTTCGGAGCTGAGCCGCTTGCCAGCGAAGGCGACTCGGACGCAGTGATCTCGTTCGAAAACTTCCGCCGCGATGGCAGTAAGAAGAAGCCAGCGACTTCGTCAAGCATGCCCGAGGAATCGCCGCCCGATGTGGATGAGCTCTTGCGGCAGGCCGCAAGTTATGACGAATCAGGTGAGCTGAAAAACGCCGCGATAGCCTATCGCACCGCCCTCGCATTTGGCGGGGCCAACGCGAACATCTGCTTCCAGCTCGCGGATGTGTTGTATCGCCTCGGTGATTTGACTGCCGCCCGCGAGCGGCTCTTCATGGCGCTCGAAATGGATGAGAACCTCGTCGAAGCGCGTGCCAACCTGGGTTGCATCCTGCTAGAGCTGGGTGAAAAGGAACTCGCGATCGCCTCCTTCGAAGGCGCCCTGAAACACCACAGCGACTATCCCGACGCCCACTTCTTCCTAGCCAGATGCCTCGACGAAATGGGCCAACACAACAAAGCTACACCGCACTGGCAGCGATTCCTGGAACTAGCCCCCGCATCAGCCTGGTCAGAAGAAGCAAGAGAACGCCTATCGCTTAGCTAGCATCCAGTAGGTCAGGCTCCCGCCTGACGGAACCATTGACATAAATCGCTAGCACTTCCAGCTCACTCGCTACTATTGGCATTCATTAGCCAGCACGAATCCGGCTATCATCCAGCCAATCTCTAAATTGTCGCCTTTCGCTCCCGCGAAAGAGCGCACTTTCGCAGGAGCGAAAGGTGACAATCAAGCATGAACCATGGAGGGTTCGCTATGCAAAAAACGAAGCTTGCCCTCGGGGGAACCCTCCTCGCCGCCGTCGGCTGGTTCTTCTTTCAAAACTTTGAAGTCACCAAAGACTTCTCGATCCGCTCGAAGTCGCCAACCGCAGCCACCTCGACAGCCAGCTCTGATTTGCCGCCGCTGGCTGAAGGCGAATCGATTCGCATCGCGACCTTCAACATTCAAATCCTTGGTGAAAAGAAGATTAACAAGCCGCAAGTGCTCGATGCCTTGGCAAAAATCTGCGGCCAATTCGATGTCGTCGCGATTCAAGAGCTTCGCGACAAAGATACCGGTGAAGCTACGATTCAAAAGCTCGTAAAAGCCATTAAAGCGGCAACAGGGAGGTCGATGGCCTACGCCCTAGGTCCGCGCTTGGGTCTCACAGACAGCAAGGAGCAATACGTCTATCTCTACGACGAAGCATCCATCCTCTGTGATGCACAACAGATTTACACAGTAGAGGATCCCGAACACTTGCTTCACCGGCCGCCGTTAGTTGCCCTCTTTCGCGCCCGAAAACCAAGCCCCGAGCAAGCATTCACCTTCATCCTCGCCAATATCCACACCGATCCCGACATGGCGGTCGCCGAAACCAGCGCCATGCAGCTCGTGCTCGACGCCGTCAAAAACGACGGGCGCAACGAAGACGACGTGCTGTTACTAGGCGACTTCAACACCAGCAATAAGAAACTCGGGCGGCTCGGCGAAGTAAAAGGCCTCGTCGATGTACTCAACAACGAGCCGACAACGCCCGATGGCAAGCGGCAATATGACCATATTTTCTTCCTGGGATTCGCAACCAAGGAGTTCAGCCGCGGCGGCGTGTTTGACACCGTTCGCGAACTCAACCTCTCCCTCGAGCAGGCGCTCGAAATCTCCGACCACTGCCCCGTCTGGGGCGAGTTTTCGATCTACGAAGGCGGCGCCCCCTCAGCCCTTGCCACGCGAACCCCAGCAAGCTCAAGCCGTTAGCACTTCGTCTTTAAGAGGCACATCATTGGTAGGTCAGGCTCCCGCCTGACGGAACTGCTGGCTCGCCCAGCAGTGCTCGGAGTGCAAGAAGATGCAGCGTCGCATAGCCGTCTCAACACTCTTGTCGCTACTATTGGCGACTCGCGTCCAAGCCAAAGCTACCGACTCACTAGCCCCATCAACTCGCGATTTCCTCGACTTCGCCGCAACGCTCCTCCGAGATCAGTTACCGCCGCAGTACGAAAACTGGAAGAAATGGGGTAAGACAAAAGAAGTCTGGACCGGCGTCAAAGTCGAGCGTGAGGGTCTCAAGATTGAAACTCGCCGCAAGAAGAAGCTGGTCAATCACGGCTCTTGGTCGATGTACCGCATCAAGCGAATCGACCTCGCAACACCTCCCGATATCACTCTCACGAACCTGCGCGACGTGGGCGGCGCCGTCGGGATCGATCTGCTCTTCCGCGACCGCCTCAACTTCTTTGCTCGACACGCACTCTGGGAACTCGGCGTGCAACTCTGGAGCCTCCACCTCGATGCCGATGCCTTAGTCGATCTGAAAATGTCTTGCGAAGCAGCAATCAAACTCGACGCCACCAGATTCCCGCCAGATGTGATCCTGGCGCCCAAAGTCACCCAAGCTGAAATCGCCCTTGAAGACTTCAAAATCAACCGCGTCAGCAAAGCGGACGGCCCCATCATCAAAAGCCTCTCCGCGACGCTGCGGGAAGCAGTGGAAGACGAGATCAAGGACCGCAATAAAGAGATCCTGGAGCGGATCAATAAGCAGATCACCAAGAACGAAAGCAAACTCCGCTTTTCGACATCCGACCTAGCAAAATCGAAATGGAAAGAGGCGGAGAAGTTTCTACCGACGGGAAAATAGGGGCGACTTGGGAACTTTCGCGGAGGTGCGGTGTTATTTACGCTAATGGCGGTAGCTAATCGACCTATTTGCACCGAAGCTTAAAATGAAGTTCAAAGTTCGGTACTCGATGCGGACTTTAGCGATCGCATTCACCTTTCTTTGCATTGCAATCGGTACGCCTATAGCCTACGTCCGCCATGCCTCTAAGCGACAGCGGCTCGCGCTTGAGTCACTGAATGCTCTCCATGTCGAAGGGGAGTTTGCCTCCGAATTTCCCGCGTCGTGGCTGACCAAAAAAGTCAGAACCTGGATCGATCGCGATGCCTTTCGCAAGGTGACTGGAATCACGATCGCCGCGGAAGCAACCGATTTGGAGCAAATCGCCAAACTACTGCCTAAGCTTAACGGCTTAGAGTACATCCATAACCAATCACCTTCGTTAACCGACGTTCATCTTCAGCAGCTGAGTCGTGTAAGCACGCTCCGACAGCTCATCCTAAGCAAGGGGAAATACTCTACTGAAGGACTTCGGCCGCTTTTGAAGAGAGATCACTGGATACGGCTTCAAGCGCCCGGTGCAGTCTTCGACGATGACATGCTTGCGCAACTGGCCCAAATGAAGGATCTGCGGTTTTTGTCATTTAATGCGTCTAAAACAACGCTTGAGGGGTTTGAATCGCTTTCAAATTGCCGGATGCTGCAAGGATTGGTAGTCATTCAAATGCAAAACGTTGGCGATGCAATTCAGCGACTTAACCCCACGACTTCCTTGGATACCCTTGATATTCAACAGAGTTCAATCTCGCAAGAAGATATAGAAAACATTAGCAACCTTGCTCAACTTAAAGTTCTTGCTTTCGAGCGCTGTGTTTTTCGAGGTTCATCACTAGATCCACTGACAAAAATAGCCGGGCTCCGCTTCATTGATCTAAGTCATACGCCATTAACTCCGAATCAGGTGAGTTTTCTGGAGCGTTTCAAAGGCCTTCGCAGCATCAGACTCCATGGCGGTGTCTCCGAATCCAACATCGAATCTCTACTGCAGTCGTCTCCCACCCTGGGACTTCTCGGCTTCACGGCAACAGACCTAACGGATGAAGGCCTACAAAAAGTCGCCGTATGTCGCACGCTGGACCACCTATTTCTACCCAAGGACACTAAATGCACCGTGAACGGCATTCGCAAACTGCAAGAAAAGTCGAAAGTCAAAGTGAGCATCAGCGACGATCTTGGAGGAACGCTCTACTTGCCTGGCGGCATTGAGGAAGCACTTCCCAAAGCCAAAAGGCCTCAAAAGTAGTGTGATTGATCGCAGCTGAAATGTAGGAAAGATCCTTGTGAGAACTTGTCTCCCGCAGGGTGGAGCCATAAAAAAAAGCCCCGCAAAGAATGCGAGGCTTTTAAGATTCAAATCTAAACCGAAATTAAGCCCTTAACCTTTTGGCTCTTCCTTCTTCTCTGTCGGCGGCGCATCGGTCTTTGGCGCCTCTTCCTTTTTGGGCTCTTCTTTCTTTGGTTCCTCAGACTTGGGCTCTTCTGGCTTCGGTTCTTCCTTCTTTTCCTCGGCCGCAGGCTTCTTCTCGGTTTCTGGCTTGGCTTCGGCGAATTGTTCTTCCAGCAGCGAATCGAGTTCTGGTCCTCGGGCTTCGGTGGAGATCACTTTGCCGTCGCGGCCGATGAGGACCATGCAAGGAATGCTCGAAACTCCGTAGTACTCCATCGCGGGGTGGCCGCCTTCGGTGTACATGTTCGGCCATGGCACTTTCTTCTTCTCAATGTATTCCTTGAGTTCTTCAATGCCGCGGTCGCCGCTGATGCCGATGATCTCAAAGCCCTTGTCGTGGTAGGCCTTGTAGTTCTTGAGCATGTTGGGGTACTCGGCTACGCAAGGGCCACACCAGGTCGCCCAGAAGTCGACTAGGACGACTTTGCCATTCCACTGCTTCAGGTCAAAGTCCTTGCCATCGACGGTCTTGCCATTGAGTTCCATTTCATTGCCGACGAGCTTGGCAAAACGCTTGCCGCCTTCGATCATCTTCACGATGCTTCGTAGGCCCTTGCCAACTTCCTTGAGCTCTTCATCCTTGGCGCCATCAAACTTCACGGCGAACTTCTCGACCATCGCTTTGGTCATGTCGGCAATGCCATCGTCAGGAACGCCCGAGAGTAGTTGCGTAAGCATCCCCACACCTTGGGCGAGGATCGGGTCTGGTTCGCGATCGTTTAGCGGTTCAAGGAATTTTTCGATGTCCGCTTTGAGCGCGGTGCGGGCTTCTTCTTTCTTGTCGTCTGCGGCGGAAACGAGCGCCTGCAATTTGGGCCGGAAGGCGAAAAGGTCTGTCTGGAGTTTGAATCCAAACGCCTGCTTCCAGCGCTCGCTGGTCTGGTCTTTCTCGAGTTCCAAAACCTTCTTCGCCGCGTCGCCAATCAGCGCGATCATCTTCGTCTGTTCCGCGCGCGAGGTCGGCTGCATCGCGGTCAATTCGGCGAGGAATTTCTCATAATCCTCGGCCTTGCCATCCTTCGGCAGTTCCATCTCGGCGATTGTCTTTTCCTTGGGCTCGTCCTCTTCTTTCACAGCAGGCTTTTTGGGCTTCTTGCCGGTTTCCTGCTCTTGCTCCATCGCTTCGTCGCCGCCACCATCGGTTTTAGCGGCAACTTCGTCGCCCGATGGCTTTTCCGACTTCTCGTCGTCGCCACTCTTGCCGGCGAATTCGCTGTTCGACTTGGTTGCGGTCTCTTCGGTCTTGGACGAATCCTCGTCCGCGACTTCGAATTTCTTCACGTTCACCGAGTCGTTACAGCCAAGTGCGAGCAGCAGCGCCGGCGCGAGCCACCACGGGCCCTTT
>JBKJSI010000513.1:0-5076 GCA_046595915.1 Pirellulaceae bacterium | reverse complement strand
AAACGGCTTGACAATTCTTTCTTCATAGATGGCTGTGCCCGCTCAAGAATTTCTTGCCGAGAACAAGCGTAATGAGAGTCAGGAAGACAGAAAGGTAAGCTGACAATAACGCCATTGTGATTTGGCGACCTGGCGATAGCACCGGCGCTTTATCCAGCATGGCCCGCAAGTGCGACAGGTCTGGCATCAAATAATAATAGGCGGCGAACATCGCCGCGCTGACGGGAATGAGGGCCCAGACATATCGTCCCACGATGTCGAGGTACAACTCGCGGCCCCAGAGTTTCCAGCCCGCGGCGAAGAAGAGGCCGTAGAAGCCGAAGATCCACGGTTGGGGAATGAACGATTCAGTCGAGCCGGTCGGTGAGCCAGCAATCCAAAGCGCCGGTACAACCGCGAGCGGTGCGAAAAGCGTCGGCCAGAACGAGCTATAGAACCAATCAGCGAGTCGATCCCATGCGGCGATCTTGAAGTTGGCGAGAACCGCGACGATGATGGAGAAGATTGCGAGGTAATAAAGAAACCACATGTGCATCGTGTTGAGCGACTGTTCGGGCGGCGGGCCGGCTTTGTTAAAGGCCATGATTGGCGGTAGCGTTTCGGGCGCATAAGCGATGATCACAGCGACGACGTAGGCGACCAATAGGAATGGATAGAACAAGAAGAACGGACAGACGATGCGAACAAAGCGGTTCCAGAGGAAGCCACGAATGCCGCGACGCTCGACGAGCAGCTTGGCGAAATAGCCGGCGATGAGGAAAAAGGTCGCCATGCGGAAGATGTGAAGGAACCAGACGAGCCCATCGATCACGCGATCGCCTTGCCAGTCGGAGACGATCCAAATTGCATTCGACGGATAGGCATAAGTCAGGCCTCCGTGAAAAACGAGACCGAGGAGCATCGCGAGAGCGCGAACGTTATCGAGATAGTGGATTCGCTCGGATTGATTCTTTGGAGAATTGGAGCGAAACGTGATGATGCTCAAGACTCAAACTCCGCCTGCTTGCTATTGGGGATCGATTTGCCTTTGGTCCCAAGCGAGGGAGTTGATGGTGGATCGCGCTTTGGTTCAAGAAATTGCGGATATTTCGGAGCATTGCGAGGCAGCGCGGAATGCGGCTGATTCGGTATTCGCTCGTGGCCTTGAAATCTTGGATCGCGGCGCTGCTAGTGAGCGAATAATTTAGCGCGGAAGACAAAAAAGACGGCGCCGAGTAGGCAGAAGCCGGCCCAGAGGTAATCGTAGGAGAGCTTTTCCTTAAGATAGTAAACTGAGAAAGGAACGAAGACGCTGAGCGTGATCACTTCTTGAATGATCTTCAATTGGCCCACATTGATGCCGGCGGCGTGGCCGATGCGGTTAGCGGGAACTTGCAGCAGATACTCAAAAAGAGCGATGCCCCAGCTGATGAAAGCCGCGAAGAGCCTGGGACTTTTTTCAAGGCCGTTGAGGTGGCCGTACCAGGCGAAGGTCATGAAGATATTGCTGGCAATGAGCAGGCCGATCGTGGCGATGTAAGGATTCATTGGGCGTCCGCAGGATAGGTGTTGATGCGGCGCCATTATCTATTTTTGGTGCGGTTCTTGGAGGGGATGAACCGGTGCAAATTGGCTATCCACCTTGCCGCGGAATGAAAGGTCTTTTCGCGGCGTCCTGCAAGACCTTGTCCAGCTCTTGCGGCTTAAGGGGTTTCACGAGGTGGGCGTCGAAGCCGGCTTTGAGGGCGGCTTCTCGGTCTTCAGCTCTCCCGTAGCCGGTGAGGGCGATGAGATAGATTTGGTCGCCTGCTTGTTGGCGGATGCATTGGGCGAGCTCGTAGCCAGTCATCTCGGGCAATCCGATATCGACAATCGCCGCTTCGGGCCTGAGGTGCTGAATCATTTCAACTCCTTGGCGGCCATCCTTGGCGGAGGAAACGAGATGGCCTTCGAGCTTGAGCAAAGCCTCCATCATTTGACGGCTGTCGTCGTTGTCCTCGACGATGACAATGTGCTTTTGCGTGGGCTTGTCGAGCGGTTTCTCATTCTCACAAGGCTTCGGGACCGCATCCTTCGCGAGCGGGATGCGGACGACGAATTCGCTTCCCAGATCTTTGCCCGCGCTGTAGGCCTTGATTTGTCCGCCGTGGAGTTCGACGAGCGTGCGAACAAGCGTGAGGCCGATGCCCATGCCTCCTTTAGTGCGATCGAGTGATTCTTCGGATTGCACGAACATTTCGAAGATGCTTTCGAGCATGTGGCGAGGGATGCCGCGGCCGTTGTCGCGGACGCGGAGGACCGCTTCGCCATCTTCCTTCATGAGCGAGAGGCGGATTCTGCCGCCGGGCGGAGTATATTTGGCGGCGTTGGCGAGAATGTTTTCGAAGACCTGCAGCATGCGCGTCGCGTCGCCTTCGACGCAGATCGGGCCGGGAATCGTCTCGACGGTGAGGTCATGGCTGTTGGCGTCAATCTGCGGGCGAATGGCGCTGACAGCGTCATCGATTAATAGCGCGAGGTCGACATGTTCCTTGCGAATTTGAATCTTGCCTTGCGTGATTCGTGAGACGTCGAGTAGATCATCAAGGAGCCGCGCCACTTGGAGCATTTGGCGCTGAATCACGCCGCAAGCTTCGCGCACCTCTTCGGACACTTCTTGTTTGAGGCCGAAGTCGAAGAGATAAGTCGCGTTGAGGGCCGCGCCGAGGGGGTTTCGAAGTTCGTGCGAGAGCATTGCGAGAAACTGGTCGCGTTTTCGCACCGCGTCGCGAGCCATTTCTTCGGCGCGGCGGCGGTCGGTGATATCTTTAACGGAGCTGGCCAGCGCGAACGGCTGGCCATTTCGGTTTGTCAGCACCGAGAGGCTGAGGAGGACGGGGATTTTGTCGCCTATGCGATTTTGTTTGATCGTTTCGACATTGCGCAGTCCCCCTTTTTCGATGCATCGCTCACGCAACTCACGGGCGCGAAGCCGCTCGCTTTCAGGGATCAATGCCTCGATTGGTTGGCCCAACAAATCTTCGCGCGGCCAGAGGTAGACGCGGGCGGCCTCGGCATTGAGATCGGTGATGTGTCCCTCGAGACTTTCGATCACGATTGGGTCGGCGCCATCGATGAAGACTTTGGACATGAGCCGCAGATCGGCTTCGGTTTTCTTGAGTTGGCTGATATCGATAAGTACGAGGATAAATCCCTCGACTTTCGACTTGGAACGATAAGGCAAGATTCGCAGGAGGTAGGTATGCGAGTCGCCGGCTTCGACTTCCATCTCGATCATCTTTCGCTCACGGACAACGCAAGCGAGGTCATTTAGCAAATCATCGCGCCGGATATTGTGGCTAAAGCTATCGATGCGGCGACCGATGTCGACGGGGAGGAGGTGAAACACCTCGGCCATCTTGGGAGTAAACTTGCGAATGCATAGATCACGATCGAGGAAAATCACGCCGATTTCGGTGCTCTGCAGCAGGTTTTCGAGGTCGGCGGTGACTTCGGTGAGTTCGTCGATTTTCTTTTGGTATTCCGCGTTGACGGTGTACAGCTCTTCGTTGACGCTGTGCAACTCTTCGTTGGTGCTTTGCAGCTCTTCATTGGAGGCGACGAGTTCTTCATTGGTGGCTTGAAGCTCTTCATTGCTGGTCTCCATTTCTTCGACAGTGGCTTGCAGGTTTTCCTTGGTGTAACGCAACTCCGTTTCGAGCGATTGCAACTGATCCTTCGAGGCTTGGCTGAGGTCCATCTCGAACGATGATCCATCTCGATGCGTTGGGCGGTCCTCACTCACCATCGGTTCGAGCGTGATGAGAAAAAACTCGCCGGTCGTTCGGCGATCGGAATAGGGCTTCACCGTCAGCTTGAGGAGTTTCTCTTGGGCGTCGCGGCGGATGCGGACGCCGGTTAGCGTAACCGGAGTTTGTTTTTTAGACGCTTGAAGCACCGCCGTGGACATAGGAATTTTAAGGTCGGGCGTAACCAGGTCAAATACATCGACGGAGGGACGCCCGTCCCGCATGCGAAGGTAATCCGCGGCGCCGCTGAAGGATTGCACGAGTTCGCGATGGTCATTGATCAAAAGCGACGCCGGCGCGTAATCTTTGAGTAATTCGTCGTAGACTCGCAATAGCTGACTATCAGGCGGCAGCGGCGAGGCGGAAATCTGATGAATTCCGGTGGTGGGCCGAGTAGGCGTATAACCGGCGCCAAGTGGCAGTCGCACTTCAGGCGGCAGACGGCGGTCGCGGCGTTTGCGATAGACTTTCCAGCGATCGTCGATCGAGGTGAACTCGTCGGCGAGCTCGCCGGGACTTTCGCTGGGGCCAAGCATCATGATGCCGCCCGAGTTGAGCGCGAAGTGAAAGAGGGAAATCACTTTTTTCTGCGCGGCGGGCTCAAAGTAGATGAGCAGATTGCGGCACGTGATCAGGTCGATTTTGGTAAAGGGCGCGTCTTTGATCAGGTTGTGCGGTGCGAAGACGATCATCTGGCGTAAGTCCTGCGAGACCTGATAGCCAGCCTTGGTGCGCACAAAGTATCGCTTCATTCGCTCGGGCGAGACTTCGGAAAGACTCGCTTCGCTATAGATGCCGACGCTCGCGAAATTGAGCGAAGTGCGATGCACATCGGTCGCGAAGATCTTTACATTGAGCGGCTGTTTGAGTTGCTCGAGCTGCTCGTGGATCATGATCGCCAGCGAATAAGGCTCTTCGCCGGTGGCGCAGCCAGCGACCCAGATGCGGAGTTCGCCTGATGCCGATGCCTTGCTGATGAGTTCCGGTAGAACGTCATTCTCCAATCGCGAGAAGGCTTCGCCATCGCGGAAAAACTTGGTGACGCCGATCAGCAGATCCTTGTAGAGCATGTTGAGCTCGTTGGGATCGCTGCGGAGTCGGGCGACATACTCTTCGATGTCGGTGATCTGGTTCATCTGAAGTCGGCGATGAACGCGGCGCGTGACCGTGGCTCGTTTGTAGTACGAGAAATCGATATCGTAGTTTTTTCGCAGGAGCTGGAAGATCGCGTCGAAGCCATCGAGCATCGCAGGGGCGTTCGAGTAAATGCCGTTGTGCTGCTCCGCGTCGGGGTGACGAATATGGGTCA
>JBKJSI010000289.1:0-3254 GCA_046595915.1 Pirellulaceae bacterium | reverse complement strand
GCGATAGAACGGCATCATGACCGAGAGGCGTTTGATTCCAACCGGCGCAGGGCCGCGACCGAACAGCGCCGTGTATTCCGTGCGGTACTCGCCAATCACCGGAACGTCGGCAGGAATAGGTAGCGAGCCAGTCGCGGCGGTCAGCGCGGCCAAATCGAATTGCGCGGCCGTGACGGTAATTTTGGTTTCGAAGACACGGGCATTGGCGCCCTCGGCGGCGGCTTCGATGAGTTTGTCGGCGGACGAAGCAGCTACTTGGCTGAGGCGATCAAATTCGTCGAGTGCATGATGATAATCGGCGATGCTGACGACGAGGTTCCAATAGGCTCGCACTGCGGCACGTCGCGAATTTCCGTCAGGCGCGGCGGCGAGGACTTGCTCCATGCGGATGGGGTAGCCCGTGATGGCGCCCTCATGCTGGGAGTTGAGCGCGAGTGAGAGAACTTCTCCGGCGGGCGTATCATTGAGCGAAACTTGAATCGCCTGAGCTTCGATGCCACGCGCCGTGCCGCGATTGGTTAGTGGAGCGGGCTCGGCGGAGGGCCCCTCGGCCGTGTTTTCTTGTGCTTCGTCGAGCATTCGGCGGCTAGAAGGTGTGCCACGCGATTTGTTTTGATTCTCCAGGCTCGCCGAGCGATAGCCTTGCCGCGGCGCTGCGGGCTCTTCCGTCTCGGGCGCCGAACTTTCGGCTGCGGTTTCATCGGCGAAACGAGCACCACCCCGCGTTCCGGCTGAAGGGCGGCGATCGTCGGCCGTCGAAGCATCTTCCTCGGTAGCGCTCGGAGATTCGCCGGCTGAAAACTTGGCGGGCGGTCTGGCTTCAGGCTTGGAGTCTTCTTCCGGTTCGCTGGCGGCGCTTCGCCCTGAGCCAGGGCGAGTGGGAACGGTGCTTGAACCGACTCGGGGAGGTTTTCTCGCACCTGGCTGCGCGTGTACGCCTGGCGCGATGCTTAGTGAGAAAGCGAGAAAAATGAGCACGACAGGAATGGAATTGCGCATGGCCAAAGCGTCCTGCGAAAAAAACGCCGAATTAGGGACCGCGGAGATTCGCAGGATGATTTCGACGCGTCAATGGAAATTGGCTGCGATGCTAGCGGCACGAGAGGGACGGTGTTTTAATGGGCATCCGCTCCAATCTACGGCCAACTGGCTGAGCTGCTTTCCAGATCCAAGGTTGATGCTTGGGGCGAATACGAATAGAGTTGACCAAGTCACTTTGCCGCCCTGACCGGCACACGCGAGTCGCAGCATGTCACAAATGAATCGCTTTTTCGTTATTCCACTTCTAGGATCGCTATTTCTATCGGGCTGCTTTTTGCCCGGGAATATTTCTGGCATTCCGGGCTCGGGAAAGATCACGACGGTAAATGTGCCGGCGACGGGATTTACCAAAGTGCATCAAAGCGCCGTCGGCTCGGTAACGATCGCTCAAGGTGAGGAAGAATCGGTCTCCATTACGACTGATGATAACCTTCAGCAATATCTGGAAGCGGTAGCGGAGAACGGCGAACTGGTGATTCGCAATAAGTCGAAAGAAAATCTTGCCGCGACCAAAGGCATTGAAATTAGCATCAAGATTAAATCACTGGTTGAGCTGCGCCTTACGGGAATCGGCTCGATTGCGGCTCGCGACGTGAAGGGACAAGAACTTAGCGTAAAGAGTGATGGCGTAGGCAGCATCACGCTTCAAGGCGAGGTAGATTCGCTCGATGCCCATATTAGCGGCGTGGGCAATTTTGATTCGACCGGGTTGGATGCGAAAAACGTCGTCATCGAATCAAGCGGTGTCGGCGCGAGCTCAGTAAAAGCCACAGAATCGATCAAAGTCAATGCTAACGGCATTGGTAGCGTTACGTACTCTGGCCATCCCAAAGATAAGACGATTAAGACATCCGGAATTGGCAAGGTGTCGGAGCAAGATTAGCTCACCCCTTCTGCGGCCCACAAATTCGCTAGGAGTATTCCGACGGCGGTCAGCAATACTCCGCGAATAAAGTGCCTCTCCGGAGTTCACGCCACGACCACGCGCGTGGCGATTACCATTTTTCATTTGAAGTGACGAATAGCTTCAAGTTACCGATCGGATTACGGGGTTGGCGGAGGATTTTCGCCAGTTTTTTCGACCGTGGTCTTTTCCGTCGTGGTTGTCGAGCCGCCAGGCGTCTCGACCGTGGTTTGCTTCTTGACCTCGGTTGTTTCCCCGCAACCAACAAGACAGCAGGAAAGAGTCAAACAGGCGAATAGTGCCAGCAAGCGTTTCATCACAATTTCTCCGTGGTGAAAATTCAAGAACTTTCATTTTAACATGCTCCGCCAGCCAACTCATTCCTGCATCGGCGACCGAGACAGCAAAAGTAGTCGCAAACGCCGTGCCATTGTCAACCTTCAGAACAACATGGCATGCAGCGAGGAGAAGTTGACAGAATGTCCGCTTGCTCGCGTTGCGAGAAGTTAATGACGCCATTATGTCGCGACGGCACCAGCAAGGATATGCGTCGATTGCCTATCGATCCAGTCTCGGTGGTCACGCACGCAATGCGGCACGTTAAGTGCGTTCTCCATGGTCGAACCGTGTCGCTCTACTGCTGCATTGCTTTGCTTTACTTGGAAGTTCGTAAATGGTGTCATCTTACTTTTGGCGGCCGCTAGCGCTCGGCTTGATTTTGCTTGTTGGTTCTTCGCAGGCGCAAGAAGCGAAGGACACTAAGGGGCTTTTTGCCGCTGCGATCGCGATGTCCAAGCACTTGGAGTCCTTTCCCGACCTTAATCGGGCTCAATGGAAGCTCTACTTTGGTTGGGAGCAATGGGGTGAACCACTTTCGCGTGAACAACTGCCTGACAAAGAAATTATCCGCGCGATTTTGCCAAAATTCTACGGTTTTTTCGAGGGACTCGACGACCCCACTTTTATACGTATGCGATCCGAACTCAAGAGCTATGTGGAGGGAACCGACCCTCCGGCGGCGATCGGTATTCACCCCTCGCTCTTGATTCGTATTGACAAAAGTGTCGTCGATTCGCGTCTCAATAAGCGAGCGAAGACTCAACGCCAACATCAACAAACCGGTAACTGGATTGCAGGCGCATGGGTCACGGGCGAAGCGGATTTTCAGGGAGATGTGAAGGCCCAAATCGTGCCTTTCCAGGATCAGGCCGCCGTCGAAGTTCGCCTCACGGGCCAGCTCACCTCGCCTCACACCGTTGCACATAGCGGCAAGTTTCAAATTCATGGTTCGGCGCTTTCGCAGGTCGAG
>JBKJSI010000064.1:0-18485 GCA_046595915.1 Pirellulaceae bacterium | reverse complement strand
ATTTGTCGGACGTCGCCGATATCGATTCCGGTGATGCGGCGCTGGCGGAAAAGCTGGGTAAAACGGAACTGGTCACCGCGCCTGCGGCAGGTCAAGTGCGTTCGCTTCGGCAGCGCGAGTTGATTGATCATGTTCAGCTCAATGGATTCAATCTTCAAAAGATCGAGTTCTCCGGTGCGGCGATGACGCAGGTAAGTACGGGCGTTGGCAAGGGCATCAAGCCCGCGACGGCGACCGCTGGTCGCCTTTCTGCTTCTCAGCGTCGAGTGAAGCAAGTTGTGGTGACCTATCTACGAGCAGCTCAGCCTGAAGCGCGTCGCGCGGAGATCGAAGTTCAATGTGACCAGGCCTGTGCCGCAGCCGCCTCGGTGGCTGCATCGACCGTTTCGGTTGTTGCTGCGGAAGAGTCTGGCGCCAATGGCTATGATGTGATCGTTGCAATCACGTCTCGCGGTGTGGTGGAGGAATTCACTGTTCAAGCGACGATTGCCCAGTCCAATCGAGTCGTCTTAGCCGCTCGTCCGCTCAAGTCAGGGGCGATCTTGTCCGCCGCCGACCTGAAGCTTGGCTCTCCCAAGTCTGACGTTGATCAAGCCTCCGCCGTTTCCGCAATTGAAGATCTTGTTGGCCGCGAACTCACGCGATCGGTTGGGACCGACCAGGTGGTGCCGTTCGACCAAGTCGCACAGCCTCGCATGATCCGTAAGGGAGACCTCGTCGAGGTCACGGTCAAATCCGCCGGTATTCGAATCACGACCCAGGCGATCGCTCAGCAAGATGGCGCGATGGGTGAGACGATTGCTCTGGAGCCGATCGATTCCAAGCAAAAGGTTGGCCAGAAAAACAAAGAAACGATCATCGCCAAAGTGGCCGCGCAAGGTCAGGCGCAAATCGATGTCGCTGGCCGAGCGCTACCCGTCTCCCGAATTGGCTCCGAGCCAGCTCGCCTTGGTGCGACGCAGGGTCGCCTCAAGCGCCGCTAAATCAAACAGCCCGGAGCTTAAATACTGCCATGAACAGAATCCTTCCCATCTTGTTCGTTACCGCTGCGATCGCACAAGCTGCGGTTGCCCAAGACAACAGTCTGATGCGCGCCGCCCCGACGCAATTGCAAATGCAGGCGGGAAATGCCAGCGGTGCGATCTCCGCAGTTGATCCTCGCGCAATGAGTTGGACTTATGTTCCTCCTCCTCCACCGCGCGAGATCAAGATCAATGATCTCGTGCAGGTTCGCGTCGAAGTGAAGTCCCGAGCGAGTGTGGATGGTCAGCTCCAGCAGCGTAAGACGAAGGTGTTCGATGCGGTGTTGAAAGATTGGATTCGCCTCTCGGGACTTGGCGTGAAGCCAGCTTCAGAGGACGAGCCGCGCATTCAAGGGAACCTCAATGACAACACTCGCGCACTGGCTGACCTCGATACCACCGAGCTCTTGCAATTTGACATCACCGCGACCGTCATGGATGTGAAGCCCAATGGCAACATCGTTCTAGAGGCGAGTAGCGATGTGCAGGTGGATGAAGAAATCTGGAACTACACGCTCACCGGCACCGTCTCGCCAATTCACATTGGCAACACCAACATTATCCAGAGCAAGGATATCGCCAATCTGCGGATCGAGCGTTCGACGCGCGGCATGATTCGTGATGGTTATAAGCGCGGGTGGATTACCAAACTCTACAACGTCTTTGCTCCCTTCTAGTCATTCGCGATTTCATCGGCTACTTCCTTTTCAAGTCCGGCAAATACCATGAAATACACCTTCTTCCTCTTGTCAGTGTTGGCTGTGGTCGCTCCCTCGTTGGCGATCGCGCAGAACCGTGTCCGCATTCGCGACATCTGCCATCTCAAGGGTCTTGAAGAGAACACGCTTCATGGTGTCGGCTTGGTCGTCGGCCTGAAGGGCACCGGCGACGATATGAAGTCGAGCGCCCGCGCTTTGGCGCAGCTCACTCGCATGCTGGAAGGTGCGCCTGCGGTTCCTGGAACGAAGAATGGTGATCTTGATCTGACTGATGTTCGAGGCGCGAAGAATATCGCGGTCGTTTTTGTCACCGTGACGATTCCCGCCAAGGGAGCGCGTCAAGGCGATGCGATCAACTGCACGATTACCGCTCCTGGCGCCAAAAGCTTGGCTGGCGGTGTTCTAATGATGACACCGCTAATCGGCCCCAATCCGAATGTGAAGGAAGTGTTCGCGACGGCTCAGGGACGAGTCACGATCGAGGAAGCCGAACAGCCCAACGTAGGTCGCATCGAACGCGGATGTCGTTTAGAACGGGACTTCGTCAACAGCTTCATCAAAGACAACAAACTGACGCTGGTTCTTAACAAGCAGCACGCCAGCTTCACGACAGCAGAAGCGATTCAGACCGCGATTAACAGCAGTTCTGATATTCGCCAATTCCTAAGCACGACTGGAGACATCGAAGTGGCGACAGCTCTCGACGCGGTGAACATTGAAGTCAAGATTTCAGAGAAGCTCCAAGAGGAAAAGGTTGCCTTTATCTCCGCCATTGAGGATACCCCAGTTTTTGATATGAGTAACGTCAGTCGTGTTTATATCAACGAACGAGCTGGCGTGATCGTGGTTGGCCCGGATGTGACGATTCGTCCTTCGGCGATCCAGCATAAGAATTTCACCATTACTACAGGTGACGAAGATCCAACGCCGCGCGTGATGGAATTCGACCCGACGCCCAAAAGTGACGGTACACAAACGCCGCTTCAAAATCTCGTCGCCGCGCTCGATAAGCTCAAAGTTCCGCCGCGCGATATGATCGAGATCGTCAAGGCTCTCAATGCGCGTGGCGACATCATGGGCGAGTTGATCGTCGAGTAGTATGTGTCAATATAGTGGCATAACATATCTGACGACTTTTCTTCACGAATGAACCGGAGCTTTGTCGATGAACGCCCTCGCCTCGATTGGAATCGCGCCGCAAGCCGCCTATGCCAAGGTTAGCGCCGCGCCGAAGATCGACGGATTGCACGCCGACAACCCTGAGCTCAAAAAGGCCTTCACCGATTTCGTGGGGCAAACCTTTTACGGCCAGATGCTCAAGTCGCTGCGATCGACTGTGGAGAAGCCCGCTTACTTCCACGGGGGGCGAGGAGAAGAGATGTTCCAAGAGCAGATGGATCAGGTGCTTTCCGGGCAACTGACCAATGCCACCTCGGAAAATTTCGCCGGACCGATGTTTGACCTGTTCTGTCTGCAAAGCCGCTAGGACTGACGCCGTGAGCATTGTTGTGAAAGAAGCTGTGAAAGACGCCGCGACGCCAATCTCTCCATCTGTTGCGGCCGCAACGCATGACTGGGATGCCGATCTCGCCAATTTGCTAACGGACCTCTCCAGCGTTCAAGG
This sequence comes from Pirellulaceae bacterium, assembly GCA_046595915.1. Taxonomy (GTDB): domain Bacteria; phylum Planctomycetota; class Planctomycetia; order Pirellulales; family Pirellulaceae; genus JBKJSI01. The sequence continues at coordinate 15,120 of JBKJSI010000064.1, read as the reverse complement.
CGACCTCCTTAAAGTACTGGCGGAGAAGCGGCAGGTGATTCTCCGAGGCGACGCGCCCGCCATGAATGGCCTGGCCGCCCGCGAGACCGATATCATGACCCGTCTTGAAACGTGTCATCGCCGCCGAAGCGAGTTGCTTTCCGATGCCAAGGCGAGCGGGCTGCCCGCCACGTCGCTGACGGACCTGGCGCGGAAGGTTTCTCCGGCCAGCAACTCTAAAAACCAACGCGACTTGAAAAGCGCCAGTCAAAATTTACGCAAATTGCAAAGCGAGAGCCTTTCGAACTGGGTGCTAGCACAGCGGAGCCTACTTCATGTCTCCCAGTTGTTAGAGATTATTGCCACCGGCGGACGAATTCGGCCGACATATGAAAAGGATGCGTCCACCCACGCCCGTGGAAATTTAGTCGACTCGGAGGCTTAATCGCTCATCAAGGAGCGACCTTCGGTGGGCCCGGGCGCATCGCCCAAGGCCCCGCATGACGCTCATTAGTGCTCTTCAAGTCGCTTCCAACGCAATGCAAGCCGCGCAAATTGGCTTGCAAGTCGTTGGCAATAACGTCGCCAATTCGTCGACGCCCGACTACCTGCGCCAAGAAGTCGTCCTCACGCCTGCACCCGGCTATCGCAAAGGCGGGTTGATTCTTGGGCTCGGCGTCGAAGTTGAGGCGGTGATCCAAAAATCCGATGGGTTTTTGGAGGAACGGCTGCGCAGTGCGCAGAGCGATTTGGCCTCTGGGGAATCTCAGGAAGACGCTTATTCACAGCTCGAAGTATTGCTTGGCGAACTCGGCGATACTGGCGTCAGCGCGACGCTCAATCGCTTTTTCGGCGCGATCAATGATGTGCTCAATCAACCGGAGAGTATCGCCGCGCGCAATCTTGCTTCGCTCGAAGGCAAGACACTCGCCGCCGATCTTAATCGACTCAACTCCCGTGTGACGAACATCATCTCGGCCACCGACCAATCGATTAGCGATGGCGCGGCGGATATCAATCGACTTCTGGGCGATATCGCCAAGCTCAATCAACAGATCGTCACCGCCGAGGCAGGCGACGTGACTGCAAGCGACGCGGTTGGCCTTCGTGACCAACGCTTGGGCGCGATGAAAGAGTTGTCGAGCATCATCAGTATTCAGTCATATGAGCAAGAGTCTGGCGCGATGACGGTGCTGGTCGGCGGCGAATATCTGGTCGTCGATTCGAGATTTCGAGAAGTCACCGCGGTCACCACTACGACCGATGGGCTTCGCAGCACGGAAGTTCGCTTTAAGGAAACGGATTCACCGCTGAACCTCAGCTCGGGCAAACTGGCTGGACTCATTGAATCACGCGATAAGATCCTGGGCGGCTTTCTCGACCAGCTCAATGACTTCTCGAAGTCGCTGGCCTTTGAATTCAATCGCGTCTTCGCCAATGGACAGGGTTTGGTGGGACACCAGAGCATTGTGAGCCAGGAGTCGGCCAATAGCTCATCAGTCGCGCTCGACCAAAGCGGCTTGGCATTCTCACCTTCCAATGGTTCCTTCAAGATCCAAATGCGTAACTTGCAAACCGGCGTTGTCAAAACCACGGAGATCCCCGTTCGTCTCTATGGGCTTCCTGATGACACAACGCTCGACTCGCTGGCCGCTTCAATTAACGGAATCGACGGTCTCTCCGCTCGAGTGACGGCGCAGCGAAAGCTCGAGATCACTTCAGACTCAGCGAATATCGACTTTGCATTTTCGGAAGACACCAGCGGCGCGTTAGCAGCGCTCGGGATCAATACTTTTTTCACTGGCAGCAACGCGGCTTCGATTGGCGTCAATGCCGCTGTCTTGAACGATCCGCGAAAATTCAACGCGAGCTTGGGCGGGATCGGAGTTGATTCCAAAAATGGCGAGCTCCTCGGCGCCTTCGCGACCCGACCGCTCGAAAGCGCGGGAGGCGAAACGATTTCGGGGCTATATGATCGGATCGCGGCTGGAGTCACGCAATCCTCCGCCGTCGCCAAGAGCGTCGCGGAAGGCTTTCGTGTTTTCCAAAAGACCTTGGAAGGCCAGCACTTTGCTATCTCCGGCGTCAATCTCGATCAAGAGACGGTGAAAATGCTCACCTACCAGCGGATGTTTCAAGCCTCCGCGAGGTTCGTCTCTACAGTGAATGAGCTTCTCGGCATGCTGGTGGAGCTATAACGCATGGCCGGACTTTATCCGCTCCCCACATCGCGAACGAGTGATATTCTCATTCGGTCGCGACTGGTATCGCAAGCACAACAAGATCAGCTGGCGATCTTACGCCTGCAAGATCAGGTGAGTACCGGTCGTCGCATCGCAATTCCTAGCGATGATCCGCAAGCGGCGATCAAGGCTTTTGCGCTAACGCGGCTTCTCGCGCAGAAGAATCAAGCGCAAACCAACCTCCAGACCACGCAGTCTTATCTCGCCGCGAGTGATTCGGCGATGTCGAATCTCAGCTCGCTCTTGACCGAAGCGCGTGGCGTTGCGGTTACGGCAGCCGATTCCTCGACCGGCGATACGCAGCGCGCGGCGCTGCTGGCGCAAGTCCGCAATTCGATTCAGCAGCTGGTCGATGCCGGGAATCAACAATTTCGCGGGCGCTACCTCTTTGGCGGCTCGCTTGTCGGAATTACTCCCTTTTCCAATTATCTCGGCGGCGTGCAGTTTCACGGGAATGATGTGGGTTTTCAAAGCTACGGAGATGTTGATTTCCTAGTTCAATCGAGCGTCTCCGGCGTTCAGCTCTTTGGCGCGACCTCGGCGCAGCGGCAAGGAACAGTTGATCTGAATCCGGTATTGACGAGTGACACGGCGCTTGCTGATTTGCGGCAAGGCGCAGGCATTCGCAAAGGGAGCGTGCTCGTTTCCGACGGAACCGTGAGCCGCGCGGTCGATCTGAGTTCTGCGATCTCGGTTGGTGACGCGATTCATTTGCTGGAAAGCAATGCGCCTACGGGGCGCAAGCTCGCCGTGCGGCTTCGTGACGATCATTTGCAGGTGGAGTTTGTCGATGGCTTGGGTGGCAACCTCACGATCAAAGAAGTGGGCAATGGGACCACCGCCGCGGAACTTGGAATTTTAGAGACAGGCGGTGTGGGCTCGGGTTCGATTATCGGTAAGGATCTCAATCCTCGACTCACTCTGACCACTCGACTGGCGGATGCTTTTGGCACGAAAGCCTATGCTCTGCTCAGCGCCTCGGGAGTGGATAACGACATTCGCATCGATGCGAACTCGCCTGGAACGGCTGCGAACGGAGTTTCGATTCAGATCGTTGACGACGATAAGCTTCTCGCCTCCGCAGGAATTAATGCGGGCAGCGAGTATGCCGAGTTCAGCACCACTGCCCGTGCGTCGCGTGCGAGTGTTACATTTAGCGATGCGTCACTAGCCAAGAATGACATTGTCGTGACTGCTGCCCAGGCCGGTAGCGAGTTCAACAATGTGCGCATCGCGCTGGCTAAACAAACTGGACTCGGCGCGGCGACTCCTACCGCTTCCTATGCCGTCGTCAGCGGTGTAAAGACGTTGACGATTACCATTGACGATGCGGTAGATACTCCTATCTCCGCCATCAAGTCGGCAATCAATTCCCTGACGGTGAGTGGTCAGCCTGTCTTTACCGCGACCGATGACAATTCAGCCAATGGCGGCGATGGAACAGGCGTTGTCTCCGCTTTGGCTGCGCCGGGAACGATTGGTAACACCGGCAACTCGGGTGGTCCCGCCAACACGGCTTATGTCTATATCGACTCGGCTCAATCGACCGCGAACCAGGTTGTCACCGCGCTCAACGCCAATGTCGCCTTTTCGCAGCAGTTCACCGCACGAATCGATGGCAAAGACACCAGCCAAGTTCAATTCTTAGGAACCGGCGCATTAACCGATGCGGCCTCGAGTGTGCAAACGGCGGGCGGAAGCGGCACTCCGCTCGATCTTGATTCCGGGTTGATCATCAAACAAGGTACAAACCAAACGACCGTGAGCCTCCAAGGCGCCCAAACGGTGGAGGACGTGATCAATGCCTTTAATAGCTCTGGGGCGGCGGTTCAGGCACGGTTGAACGCTGCCGGAACGGGCATTGATTTAGTGTCGACTTTGAGCGGAGTCGATTTTACGATTGGCGAGAATGGCGGTACGACGGCAACACAATTGGGACTGCGAAGTTTCGCCGCCGATACGCCGCTTGCGCAGCTCAACTATGGCGCAGGCGTCGCGAAGAGCGGTGGAGTCGATTTCACGATCACGCGGAATGATGGCGTCACGCTGAACATCAATCTCGCGACCGCTTCGAATGTGGGCGACGTCCTCAACTTGATCAATAATCATCCAGATAACACCGGCGCCGGAGCGGTCACCGCGCGGCTCGCGCCAACGGGAAATGGAATCGAGCTCGTTGATGACAATCCGCAGGGCAGCGCGACGCTAACGGTCACCCGTGGGAACAACAGCTCTGCTGCTTGGGATCTGGGGCTGATTGCTAAGGGCGTCGACAGCGCGACGCCTTCGAGCGGCGCGGCCGGCACTTCAGCGACGGCGAAGATTTCGTTTACGGCGCCGCAAAACATCAATAGTCGCATCGCGATCTCGGCCGCACAGAAGGGTGGCTTTTATAATGGCGTGCGCGTCGTCTTCGTCGATGGATCGGCGACTGGTAACGCCGCCAATGTAACGTTCGACAAAGCTTCTAAGACGTTGACGGTGGATATTGATCCGGGACAAACCACGTCGGCGACCATCGTCTCGGCAATCACCGCGGAAGGGACCTTTGCCGCGTCGCTTGATCGCACGCTCGATCCGACGAACGATGGTTCGCAAACCATCTCACAGCTCGGAACGCTTGCCTCCACGGCGGGCGGCTCTCCTAGCCCGGCGGCAGGTGTGCCGAAGGCGGCGGTGGCGTTCGCCAGCCCCAATCATCTCAATACGGCGCTGAGTTTCACTTCGCGAACGGCGGGCACCGCGTATGACGGCGTTGAAATCCGCTTCCTTAGCGGCGGCGCTGGCAACACGGCTTCGGTCGCCTACGATTCCAATCTCAAGCAGCTCAATATCACGATCGACCCGACCCAAACGACGGCCAGCACAGTCGCGAATGCGGTGAACACTTTTGGATTGTTCGATGTCGCACTCGACACGTCGACTGATGCGACCAATAACGGCAGCGGTGTCATCGCCGTCACGGGACTAGCCGCCACCACCAGCGGGGGCTCGGCCGAAGTGCTGCGCGGTACAGATACCAATGCTCAGGAAACGAAAGGTGCGCTGACAGCGCTGATTCGACTGGCTCAAGCGCTTGAGCAGAATAGCCCCGAGGGAATCAGCCGCGCTGCGGCAATGCTCGATAGCAGTGTCGATGAGGTCAATTTCGTGCGCGGGGCCGCGGGCTCTCACTCCCGCGCGCTCGATACGCTGGGTTCGCGGCTCGAGGATGACAATATCGAACTCAAGAAAACGCTTTCCGATGAAATCGATGTCGACCTGACCGAGGCGATCTCCAATCTGCTCGCCCGTCAGGCTTCTTATCAAGCTTCGCTACAGTTGACGGGGCAAACTTTTCAGCTGTCGCTCCTCGACTATCTGTAATCGCTACTTGGCTGCTTTGGGTCGGCAATGAGCCAGGGCCAAGAGGGCGTAACCGGTTACGAGGTTCGCGTCCCCCTCCATCCAGCGCGCCTGTGGATTAACGAACGAGCCATCTTCCTTTTGGCGATCAGAGAGTTCGGCGATGATCTCGGCTCGCCAATCATGTTCTTTGCCGGCGGCGTCAACGAACTTGTCTTCGCCGTAGGCTTCCAGGCATTTGGCGATCGTTTGGTAATAATAGAAGAGACCGGCTTGGTCCATTCCTGGGCCTGACATATCCATGCCGGGGTTGGTCTTGAGATCATAGTTTTTCTTGAGCCAGGCAAGAGCGGCTTTTACACGCTTGTCATCTTTTTTGACGCCCGCGTAGATCATGCTCTTGAGGCCGGCGTAAGTCATCGATGCATAGCTACGGAGGCCACCCGTCTCGGTCTTGCCAGCTTGACTATTTCCCCCGGCTGCAGGCGTATAGTAAAAACCTCCATCGGGGTTCTTTGCTGCGAACTCGGTCGTATTATGTTCTGATTCGAGGTTCTGGCAGCGGGATACGAAGACCAGCGCCCTTTGCATGGCCTGGCTTTCGGCGTCGTTGCCGGCTTGTTTAAGGGCTTCCATGAAGAAGCTGGTATTGGAGAGGTCAGGACGCTTGTGGCTGCCGTATCCGGCGCCGCCAAAGTAGGTATCCTCTTTGCCCTTGCCTTCGGCTTCATCCCATTGGAGGTTCTTGAGGAATGCATCGGCCTTCATAATTACCTTGTCATATCGGCCATCCTTATTTGCGGCGACGAATGCCATCACGCCGATGCTCGTCTCGTAGTTTTGCACCGTCGAGCCCGGCTTATAGATTCCCCCATCGGGTTGCACGAAGGTCTCGATGTATTTGAGGCTCTTTGCGACAAAGGGCTCGGCTGGTCCATACCCATTTCGAAGCACGCCCGCGAGGACGAGCGCAGTAACCGCAGGGCCGGACTGCTCAGTGAATGCGCCGTTAGAGTCTTGGCCTTTGGTTCGCAGGAACTCGATTGCCCTGGTGGCGATTTGGTCTGCGGTTTTGGCTGGCGCTTTGGCGTCTTGGGCAGACGCGTGGCGAAGGAGTAAGGCGCTAGCGCCAATAAGACTGGTCGAGAGCATGGAGCGACGGGTGAACATCCGAGAGATCCTCAAAAGTGATTGGCGGTCGACGCTTGAATTGTAGCCTCGAAGGTGGGAATTCCGCAGGCGATGGCGAGGGAAGGAGCTGAAAAATTGGTGAAACGTTGGGTGGTTTTTCAGGCAAAAGGCGGCTGGATGTCGCTTATACTGACTTGTGCGACGCGCCAATCGACGCCGCTACGAATGCCTCCTCAAATCTTGGCGCTCCGTCGCTGGCAAATGTAGACTTAATAGCCCCACTCACATTCCAGTAAAGCGGGAACTATGTCGACCTACCTCGATCCCGAAATCATCATCCCACCGATGCGCATCGGCGAGCCGGCATGGGTCGTCGCCTCGTTTTTTCCGGTGCAAGGCAAATGGTCTGAAGAAGACTATTTTCGTTTGGAAGCGAGACATCGCGTCGAACTTGTTAATGGATGTATTGAGGCGCTGCCCATGCCGACGGCTTTTCATCAACGAATCCTTAAGTTTCTCTTCAAGCTGCTCGAGCAATGGAACGAAGTCGCCAAGTTAGGTGAAGTTTATTTTTCCTCACTTCCTTTGAAGCTCTTTCCAGGAACGATTCGCGAGCCTGATATTCTCATCGCTCAAGCGGATTTAGCGGAGCCATATCCCGACGATGCATACTTCGTTATTGAAATCGTGAGCGAGGGTGAGGAAGCTCGAAACCGAGACCATCAGCATAAGCGCGCAGACTATGCGAAGGCTGGCATCCCGGAATATTGGATTGTCGATCCGTTTGAAAAAACGGTTACCGTGTTGAAGTTAGTTGAGAACGAATACGTCCTGCATGGTCGATTTGCCCCGACCGAAATCGCTACCTCCGCGACGTTGCAAGGCTTTAGTGTGGCATGCTCCGAGATTTGGGCATTAGAGCGTAAACCGAAGACGTAGTGATGTCTTCAAACTATGCCGCTCGCGATTGAGCAATGGCCAACCTCGCCTCAAGCCCCTTCTTTTGCATTGCCCAGCGTAGTTCTCGTTCCCTGAGTTCCGCCTCACGGCGTTGGATTTGTTGCCGCTGGGCTTCAAGTTGGATTAGCTGGGTATCAAGTTCAGCTTGTTGGTTTTCTACCCACATTTGTAGGCCGTTGCGATCTTCGGCCAGTATATGCTCTCGTGCGTCCAGTTGGCGGGCGATTTCGAGCAGCTCGGCTCGCTGCGTTTGCAGGCTTTCTTTCATCCAGCGGTAGTGTTCCGCCAGTTTGTGCCGCGCGCTGGCGATGGCTTCGCCGGAGTGGGCGGCGTGTTGACTGGTGTGTTGGCGGGCGAGTGATTGCATCACTTGTTCTACAGCCAGTCGCTCTTCGAGAATCGCTTGCTGTTGTTCGGTGAGTTCGATTTGGGTCTTTTGCAGTGCGGCTTGTGCGTCTTCGAGCGAGGTTTGGCGGCGGGTTAGTTCGCTGCGTTCTCGCTGTAGATCCGCCTGCATCGTTTCACGTTCGAGGAGGAGGCGACGTCGCTCGTTGCGGCAATCTTCATCATGGCTCGCGCGTTGTTTGGCGATGGCTTTGAGTTCATTCTCGACCTCTGCGGTAAGTCGCGAGTATTCCGCTTCGGCGCGTTTCATCGCGGAGCGATCTGCTTCCAGCGCGGCTTTATCGGCGCTGGAGATCGCTTTTCGTTCATTGGTCAGCTTGGTGGCGGCGGCATCTAGCGCGGTTTGCTTCTCTTGAATCGCGGCGAGGACTGATTTGGAGTTTTCGTCGAACTTACGGCGTTCTAAATGAAGCTGCTGTCGCGCTGCATCGATTTCGGCCTTTTCGGCTGCTCGCGATTCTTTTTGCCGTCGTTCGGCGGCTTCGAGGCTGCCACTTTGCGCCCGGAGGCGTTCTTGTTCGCGGTGCAGCAGTTCCTTGTCTCGAGCGATGCTTCTAGATTGAGCATCCAGATGTTCACGGGCGCAGGCCACTTCTTGCTTGAGCGCCTCTTCCGCTGTGGCGGCGCGTCGAAGTTGCTCGCTGACTTCCTTCTCGCGGCGCGTCAGCACGGCGAGGCGGCCTTGGAGTGATTGCTCTTGTTCTGAGAGTGTGAGTCGAGCGGTTTGGCGCTCTTGATCGAGCAGCATGAGCTGTCGATTGAGACGTGCCTCGCGCAGGTCAAGTTCGCGTCGTCGCGTTTCGAGTTGTTTCGCCAAGCTGCTGGCTTGGGTTTCCATCGCCGCACTGGGCGATAGCGTTACGGTGTCGACAGCGATATCGGAGGGAAGACGATCGATTAGCTCTTGCTGAATCGCTTCAGAGGAACGGTCGTCGCTCATTTCGTCATGAAGTTCATCGATTCGCCAAAAGGCATCGCCTTTGTTCGCCGCAGCATTCTCCGGCGGCTTTGATTTGCCAGACGCCAAGCCGTGGCGGGCATTCGGCTTGGCGGTGCGATGGCTCATCAAAACTCTCAAATCGGTACAAGAGAGGCGAAATCGTCGGCGCACGCAGACCCACGATGATCCATCGGCGCGCGGGGCCGCACTTCCCCATTCGGATGGAGTAATCGGCGCCGCTAGCAGCGATTGCCCAGCAATGACGGCATAGTGGAGTATGGCCAACCGCTAGTTTAAACTGGGCAAACGCCACGGAATATGTCGGCGTCAACTCCAATGACCTACACCATCGCCCAGCAGGCTACTTATATGCATCCCATGCGTCGCCGAACGTTCTTTCAAGTCTCCACCGCCCTTGCCACGCCGCTTCTATTGCCGCGCATCGCGTTTCCCGTGTCGCCGAACGGCAAGCTGCGCACAGCACATATCGGCGTCGGCGGGATGCAGGGCGGGTCCGATCTGGCCTCGATCGCTTCCCATCCCAAAGTCGAAATCGCCGCGCTTTGCGATGTCGATTCCAATTTTCTCGCCGCCGCCCACGAACAACACAAGAACGCCAAAACGTTCTCTGATTATCGCGAGATGATCTCTTCGCTTGGAGACTCGATTGACGCTGTCGTGATTACGACGCCCGATCATACCCATGCTCCCGCCGCGATGACTGCGCTCAACGCCAAGAAGCCGGTCTATTGCCAAAAGCCGCTGACCCATGAAGTTTTTGAAGCGCGTCAGCTCAGGGTCGTTGCCGAAAAGATGGGGCTCGTAACGCAGATGGGGATTCAAGCCCGCGCGATGACTCCCTATCGTCGCTCCATCCAACTCATTCAGTCAGGCAAGATCGGTAAAGTGAGCCGCGTCTATGCCTGGTCGAATAAGAATTGGGGTTATGATGGCCCCGTCCTTCGACCTTCACTGGCGCCGAAAACGCTTGACTGGAACCTCTGGCTCGGAACCGCTCGCGAGCGTCCCTTTTCCGAGAATGGGTATCACCCGCACAATTGGCGGAAGCTCATTGATTTTGGAACGGGCACGCTGGGCGACATGGGCGTCCATATTTTTGATACGCCGTATGCCGCGCTCGAACTGACCGCGCCGAAGTGGGCCAAAACAACTTGCCGAAAACCGACTGAGATCGGCCATCCCGAAAAGAACATGGTCGAATATGAATTCCCCGGCACGAAGCACACGACCGACTCGATGCTCTGGACCTGGTACGACGGATCGAATGCTCCGCCAAAGCTAGAAGTAACTGATCTTCCAGATGATCTCAAACTTCCTGAGCAGGGTTCACTCTTCGTCGGCGAAGGTGGTTCAATGCTCCTGCCGCATGTCGCGGAGCCAACGATCTATTCCAAGAAGAGCGTCGTCGAGTACAAACTCGAAGGCGTCGAAGAGGGCAACCACTATCATGAGTGGGTCAACGCCTGCATGGGCGAGGGCAAAACATCGGCGCCCTTTAGCTATGGCGGACCCCTTACCGAGGCGCTGCTATTAGGCGTCGTCGCCAATCGCTTCCCCGACACGAAGCTCACCTGGAACGCCGAGAAACTAACCACCGACCTCGCCGACGCGAACAAATTGCTCCGCCGCGAATACCGCAAGGGCTTCGAAGTCCAAGGACTCTCCACATGATCCGCCTCACATTTCTTCTCGCCGCCGTTTCACTCTGCGGCAGCGTCCTCTTTGCTGACGAACCGTCCAAACCGAAAATCGGCGGCGCGGTCGGTGACCTGCGATTCAAAGACATCCGATATGTCCCCAGATCCCTCAAGGACTTTGGCGACAAGAAGGCGATCGTTATTGTCTTCACGAATACCACTTGCCCGATCGTGCAAAAATACTGGCCGAAACTCAAACGCCTCAGCGAGCAGTTCGAAAAACAAGGCGTTCAGTTCGTCAGCATGAATGCCAGCGCTGGCGATGAAGTTTCCGAAATCGCCCAACAGGCGCTAGAATACGACGTCCATTTCCCCGTCGTGAAGGACGCGGATGGCTCTTGCGCGAAGGCTCTCGGAGTGACTCGCACCCCCGACGCGGTCATTCTCGATTCAGAGGGCAAACTCCGCTATCGCGGGCGCATCGACGACCAATATCGCCTCGGCGGCGCCCAGACTGCCGCCAAGAGCGACGACCTAACAGCCGCCCTCGAAGCCATTCTTGCGGGCAAGGAGCCAGCGACCGCAGAAACGCCAGTCGACGGCTGTGAAATCACATTCGAAGAGCTAGAACTCCCTTCCGAGCCCATCACCTACCACGAAAAGATCGCGCCGCTTCTGCAAGCCAACTGCGTGGAGTGCCATCGCCCCAATGGCGGCTCACCACTCATGCTGACGAGCTTCGAAGAAGTCTCGCAGAATGCCGAGATGATCGCCGAGGTCGTCGCCGAACGCCGCATGCCGCCTTGGTTCGCGAGCCGCAAGCAGCATTTCGCTAATGAACGAGGCCTCTCGGCGGAAGATCGCACCACGATCATCGCTTGGGCCAAATCGGGCCGCAAAGAAGGCGATCCGAAAAAGGGCCCCGCGCCGCGTAAGTTCAATGACTCCGCCTGGGAAATCGGCGAGCCCGATCTCAAGCTGACCGCCGTCGAGACGCACTCGCTCCCGGCCGAAGGATTCGTTGACTACAAGTATGTCGTCATGCCGCATATCTTCCCACAAGATACTTGGATCTCCGCCGCCGAAATTAAGCCCAATAATCCTGGCGCCGTCCATCACTGCAACATGGCCTACTGGGCCGTCGGCAAAAGTTTCGACGCCGGCAATTTCATCACCGGTCGCGTCCCCGGCGGCACCGCGATGATTCTCGACGAAGGAATCGCCTTCAAGATTCCCGCTGGCTCTGTCGTCGGTCTACAGATTCATTACACCACGAGCGGCAAAGAACAGAAGAATCAAATGTCAGTCGGCTTTCGCTTCCCGCGCACGCCCGTGAAAAAAGAACTACATCACGTGCAGTGTACGACCACCAAATTCGAGATCCCCGCAGGCGCATCCTCCCACCCCGTCATCGCCAGCCGCACGCTCCCTTGTGAAGCCTATGGCGCCGCAATGTTCGCCCACATGCACCTCCGCGGCAAAGACATGTCCTTCAAAGCTGTCACACCCGATGGCGCCGAAGAAATACTGCTCTCGATTCCCAATTACCACTACGACTGGCAGCAAAACTATCGCTGGGCGCCCGGGGCCAAGCCGTTCCCGAAGGGTACCCGTATCGAAGTCACCGCCCACTTCGATAACTCCGCCTTCAATCCCTTCAACCCCGATCCGAAGTCGCCCGTGAAATATGGCCCGCAGACCGTGCAGGAGATGATGTTCGGCTTTTTCTTCTACACCGACGCGAAGGAAGAACTGAATCTCAAGGTCGATGAAGCAACGGGATTTGTGGCGAAGTAGGAATATTTGCCCGTTACATAATCTGGCGCAACAACTTGCGCCGTTTCGGGTCAAGGGACGTCAAATCGCAAGTCGATGACGCTGCCATGGGTGTGTCACTGGCAGCACGAATTCGCTTCCTTTGTGCTTGCATGCTCACATTCAGCATCGCGCTGACAGCGTCGCCTGCGCTAGCGTTTCAGGATGAAGATGCGGAGCGGGTGAGTTTCTTTGAAGCGCCGATTGGAGACGAAGACGAGCCCTTCGAAGGCCCAAAAGACGAACTCAGCGCGCTAAGAAAGCGAATCGACCAGCTCGAAAAGGCGGAGCAGAAACGAATCGATGCAGACTTGAAAAAGAAGGCCGATGAGACCGCGAAGGCGGATGAGTGGATCGACCTATCTAGTGAAAAATGGACAGTTAGGTTAGGCGGGCATGTGCAACTTGAGTACATCAATTGGGCAACCGCGCCGCCGCAGATTCCCGCACAGGATTATTTTGAATTTCGCCGCTTACGGCTCTTGGCCGATGGCACAGGCTACGGCGTCTATGACTTCCGCTTGCAAATGACGCTTGAACCGGAGTCAGTCGGTGACAGTCCTTTGGGCAATGTCACCACACCAGAAATCAAAGACGCCTATTTTTCCATCAATGAGATTCCCGGCATCGGCCGCGCCCGCGTTGGCAACTTCTTTGTTCCCTTCAGTCTCGAACAAGTCACCAATGACACCAACAACATCTTTCTGGAGCGATCAATTCCCAGCCAAGGCGTCTTCTCGCCCGACCGGGAAGTTGGCGTAGCGATTTACAACCACACCGAGGATTATCGGCTCAGTTGGGCCAGCGGCGTCTTCTTCGATAGCATTAGCGAGGGGCTCAAGGAACGCATCAACGATAATCAGGGCTGCCGTGTCTCAGGCCGACTCAATTGGCTTCCCTACTATGACGAGCCCTCCAACGGGCGCTACCTCGTCCATACCGGCGTCGGAATTTTGCACACCGTTGATCAGGATGGCCTCGTCCGCTTTCGGGCGCGCCCACAGGTTCACGAGGGGCCGCGTCTGATCGATAGCGGCCTCGTCGCGGCCGAAAACTACACCAATGCCAATCTCGAGCTGGCGGTCGTCTGGGGCCGAGTCACAGTTCAAAGTGAGGCGTTTCTCTCCCAGGTGAATCGCACAATTGCGAGTGATGAAATCATCGGCGGCGCCTATGTGCATCTGAGCTATTTCATCACCGGCGAGAACCGCATCTACGAGCGATTTGGTCAGCATGGCGCGCAGTTCGGCCGCAATGCGCCTTACTCGAACGTTTTCTTCACACGTAGCGGCGCTGGACTTGGCGCATGGGAAGCCAAGGCGCGCTGGTCGAACCTCAATCTCCAAAACCTCCAGGCGGGCGAGTACAACGACCTGACCGTCGGCATGAACTGGTATTGGAGCGATCGCGTGCGAATCATGTTTGACTGGATTCATCCGATCACCAGCAGCGCGACGCCGTATGGCGCCACCGAGTCAAACCTACTCGGCACTCGCTTTGACTTTAACTGGTAACCGCACCCGAGTACAAAGGTTTGAAAGCTAGTGCTATGAAAGTCAGTGCTATGAAAGTCAGTGCTATGAAACTCAGTCGTATTGAATTCCTAAAGGCCGCGATCGCTGGCGCCCTTGGCTCGATCTTTCTGGTGACCTCGAAAACCGCATCTGCGGCGTCCGGCGGTTGCTGCAAATGTGGATGCGTGCAGGCTTCGAGAGTCTGCCGCCGCGTCTGCGAAGAGAAAAAGGTAACGGTCACGCTTTGGGGCGTCGCGGAAGAGGATTTTTGCGCTCCTGGCCCGAGTAAACCGGGGTGCGAAAACTGCGAGATGGTCGGCGATCCTAAAGAGAATGACAAAACGCCTTGCTATACCCCCAAAAAATTCGTCTGGACCGAGTGGATGCCCAGCGGCTGCCCAACGCTTTTCACGAAGAAAAAGCTGATGAGGAAGACGGTGACGAAGACCGTGCCGAGTTATAAGTGGGTGGTCGAAGATTTGTGTGCGGAGTGCGAGAAGAAGGCGGAGAGTGAAAGTAAGGGCAAGGAAAAAGCAAAGTAACGTTCCTTTTCTAGGCCGAATGATCAGCCACTTATTCGTCGCTCAGTTGAGCCACTTGGAGAGACGTCGAATCTTTGGATTCTGGTAATGCTCGGGATTGGACTCTTCCGCCACATCGCAAGACTATAAACTAACGCTCACTTTGACCGTAGGCGTTTGAATTGCCATGTTGGTTGGCGCTCAAACCGATCAATTCATTGCAGCGCTGAGCGTAGTCCATGAGCAACCTTTCTCGCGACAACAATCCCTATCTGTCGCCTCAGTTCAATGAGGAGATTGCTGCCACTTCTGCGCGAACCCTCTTCATTGAGCGATGCCTATGGGGTTCGGCAGTGTTTGGGGCTATTGTCGCAGGCGCACGAACACATTTCTGGGAAATCGATCAGGCCGGAGATATTCCGCGTACCGCCAACAACCTCACATTTGGCGCTCTAGTGGGCCTGGGGCTCGTGATTTCAGTGTGGGTACTTCTGTAACCGTTCACACCCCGAGCGTTGGTGCGGGTTTTTGGTGGAAGTGGGCCCTAACGGCGTTGGCGACGAAGTGAAAGACGTTGCGTGCTTGCTGGCGGCAGGTTTCGACGACCGT
>JBKJSI010000009.1:0-3551 GCA_046595915.1 Pirellulaceae bacterium | reverse complement strand
GCGCAACCAACATCGCCGGTATCCTCTTCTTCTCCCTTGCCACGACCAACGACCGCCTCACCGCTCTCAGCCCCCGTACCTTTCCGACTTCGGAATCCTCTCCTTCATCCTCTGGGGCTTTGCTCACTTGAGCGTCGCCCGCACCTACCACCTAGTCCCAAAATTAGTCGCCATCTTCGCCCTCGAGAAGTTGGTCTACGTGGTTACCTGGATCTGGGGCCAATTCCAGCACGCAACCGAACTTCCGGGCCTCTACCAATCCGCCCCCCTCACTGCCGTCTTCTATATCCTCTACGGCCCACTAGACCTAGCCTTCGGCGCATTCTTCGCCGCCGTCTCCCTTCGCGCGCAACCAAACACACCTGACAAATAAGTCGCAAATTCCTGCGAACATTTTAGCCTGAACTGGCAACGACCGGCCAGTTCAGGCCAGTAAGGCCGAGAGCGAGAACCTTGGCCAGTAAGGAAAACGGCCTTTTTTAATGAATGCAAGCCTTGAGAATAAAAATCGGCTCGGGCCTCGGCACTAAGCCTGACGGTCAACTGAAAATCGGGAAAGTTGCCTTAGCGAATCGAGCGCCGCCGAATGGGGAAAACCTGCCAGCAACTCAGTCGCACGAGAAACGAGACCATTTGCAAAGACGCGGGACTCGGTCAGCACTCCGGAGTCTTGCAGCCGGTGCTTGAGTTGCCGGCGCGAAGCCGCCGTGCCTTCGGCGAGCAGTTGGACGAGCTGCTTTTTGCCTTCGGAACTTGAACGCTCGAGAAGGCGAATGACCGGCAGCGTTAAACGCTGCTCGGCAAGATCGGTGCCAAGGGTTTTACCCGCGACTTTTTCGTCGCCAGTGACATCAAGAATGTCATCAGCGATTTGGAACGCGGCGCCGACGAGGCGCCCGAATTCAGTGAATGCATCAACATGTTCAGGACTTACTTTCGAAAAATACGCGCCAAGCCGGCACGCACAGGCACAAAGTTCCCCCGTCTTGGCCGCGATGATATGCAGATACTCGGATTCAGAAAGAAATATGTTGCCTTTCGCGAGTTTTTGGCGGATCTCGCCTTCGCATACGAGGTTTGTGGACTTGCCAATCTCGCGGGCGGCGAAGGTGGTCTCCAAAGTGGAGGCCAGATAAAATGCGTGCGAGAAAAGGAAGTCGCCAAGAAGAACTGCGGTCGGGGCGTCCCAGCGGCGGTTGATGGTCGGAACGTGGCGGCGGATTTCGGCTTCGTCGATTATGTCGTCGTGAACTAGCGTGGCCGTGTGAATCATCTCGACGATGACCGCCAGTAACGTGTGCTCGGGCGCCACGTGACCGCAGGCCTTTGCCGTCAGCAGCACCAGCGCCGGGCGCAGGCGTTTGCCGCCCAATAGCAGGCTGTACTGCGCCAAATCGCTCACCGCCGGGTCGGAACTGCGCATCTCTTGGCGGAAGCGGACTTCAAATCGCTCGAGGTCTTCTAGGATCGGAGCATACGCAAGCAAGTGTGGAGCCGGCGTCTTGGGCGTCAGAGGGATGGCGCTGGCCATGAGTTGAGTTGATCCTTTTGCTTCCAATGCAGGTGGCAGCGTCATATTCACGTCTTCCTATTTGCTCGCGTCGCGAAGGTAATTTCCATTTACACCCCCGGTCTTCTCTTCGAGCTGGACTTCTTCAATGCTCATAGAACGGTCAATCGATTTACACATGTCGTAAATGGTTAGGCAGGCAACGCTGACCGCGACAAGTGCCTCCATCTCCACGCCCGTCTTTCCGGTGGTCGATACTTCAGATTCGATCGCGAGTAGTCCCACGGCAGTAGGTGTGAAACTCAACTTAATGGCGTCGACGGGCAGCGAATGGCAAAGAGGGATCAACTCGTCGGTCCTTTTCGCCGCTAAAATTCCCGCGATGCGAGCAGCGGCGATCACGTCCCCCTTCGGAATACCGAGGTTGAGGATCTTTTCAAGCGTAGCTGGACCCATGCGGACTTTACCGCTTGCTCTGGCGGTCCGGCGAGTTGCAGACTTTTGGCCAATATCGACCATGCTGGCTGCGCCGCTAGCATCGAGATGGCTTAATTGGCCTGACACTCGCAAGTTCCGTCTGGAGAATGAGTTAAAGCGATGCCGAGAATCTTCAAAGAGCCAACTCGGGCTTTAGCTCCCAGTAAATTACCGAAATTGCGGTGAGTTCATAACGGGGGACGTGCCAGGAAGTCTTGCGCCAATGATGAACGCCGCAAATCTTCGATACTTCGGGACACCTCGCTGTCGGCGCCCTTTTTCGAACTCGCCATGAGATCACGCACGAGTGACGGCAGTTTCCCTTGCCCCAAGCGTTTTCCCGCAACCTGGGGAGGCCTGCAACTTTTGCGCAGGGGCCGCTGCGAAACTCACTTCGAACTACGGAGTATCTATTAGTTTCGCAGCCGTAACCAGCGGCCTGCTAGGTCTCGGTGATGTCCAAATCGACACACCCGGTTAACAATCGCGTATTCTGGGCGCCTAAAATAGCAAAATGGGAAATCTGGATCAGATCAGCTTCGCCAAAGCATCAATGGCTTCCTTCGCTTCTGCGACTCCGCCAAGTTCATCAACGAGCTTCTTGGCTGCCAACAGGTGTGTGATCGACAACGTGACTGCGTGGCCGCCCTTCCTAGCTTTGCTTCGACTTTTTTTCATGCTTTGACGGGCTTTGAGGTTATAGACCGCCGGGGCGCTGATAGTGATTCCCTTCGCCGCGAGTGCCTCTACGACCTCAGCGGCTTTAGCTGTCTTATTCGCATTCAAATAGTCCCGGATCGCCTGCGATTTGGAACCATGTTCAGACTTCTTTGAGCGTGCCACTATCTGTTCCTCTGTGTGAGTGTGAAAAACCTATCATAACTCCAAAGTCGAAAATCAAAACGCTTTGATTAGAAGTATGTAACACCCAGTGGGTAGGCTACGCCAGTGGTGAGCAGCGCGATAGCATGCTAGGGACGATCTTGAGGTGCGCCTGATAGTTACAAAGTTGTGTTATTGGTAGATGGAGACCGCGTCTCATTGATTCACCTCTCCGCTAGTCACCGTTCGTCATCATATGAGGGAATGGGTAGAGAAGGAACCTCATATCTTTGCCGCATTGAATCCTCTGATAATAGGCTTCCACCTCTTCCTTAACGAATTGCCTGAATCGCGTTCTTTATAAGGTTACACAGAAGGCGCCAACTCGGGCCGTTCGCTAAGGGCTTTCTGAATTTAGACTTCGGCGTCCTGACAATTTCGTGCCAAACGTGTGGACGTTTCCAGGTATCGCCCTGACGCTGGTCGGCTCGACCCAGGTCTTGAAAGCGTTACCTCGCTTATTGCTCCAAATGCCGTCCTTCGCGCCTAAGCCTCCGCATTGCTTCGAGTTAACTCTCAGGGACGATTTCTCTCGCTTGGGACCACTTGATGTACCACAAACTCATGTAACCGTTCACACCCCGAGCGTTGGTGCGGGTTTTTGGTGGAAGTGGGCCCTAACGGCGTTGGCGACGAAGTGAAAGACGTTGCGTGCTTGCTGGCGGCAGGTTTCGACGACCGT
>JBKJSI010000878.1:0-3128 GCA_046595915.1 Pirellulaceae bacterium | reverse complement strand
CCTGGCCGTCGCGCGGCAAAATCACGCTTCTCCATGCCGCCGAGGCCGCAAGTGATTTGACCTATTCTCTCAACGGGACCAGTTACACCATCAAACCCGGCTACTCCCAAACTTTCGATGATGATCGCAAATGGATCGTGAATCTGAGCGAAGACGAATCCAAAAAAGGGCTCCGCTACACCCTCACCGCTGGCACTTATCGCTTTCTATCCAGAGGAGCCCATTGGGATCTAGGCGAAGTTCTGGAGAAGAAAGTTCTGGAGAAGAAAGTGCTGCCCGAAGATACACTCGTCTCGCCGCCAATTTCGAAGTAACTCCAATCGGCTTTCGCACCAACGACCATCAGCGGCGGCGATACTCTTTCACTGTGCCATCTTCATCCGCCAATCGCAACAAATTGTCCGTAATCGCAACTTTAAATTTCACGTTGGTTCGCCCATACGAGTATTTCGCGATTTCGATCGTTTGACCATCAATCCATTTCTACTGAGTCACCATTCGAGCTCCAGTTGCCCCAGTGGACCCACTACCACTCATATCAAACACAGGTATCTCCCATGCATAAGAACCATCGGCGTTGAATTCGATCGGTTCATTGCTAGAAATCCCTACCCATTGCCCCACAATCTTCGGCTTTCCACGCATCGCAGGCGCAAATCCAATCCAAGCCCGGTCGAGTCCCACACCCAGGGCGACGCCCAATAGGAGCATCACAAGCGGCAAAGCAAAACTGCCACGCTTTTTCGGTGAAACTTCGATTGCGTCGCTCATTTTCCTTCTCCCAAAAGACAACGTTGGACGGAAAGCAAAGACCCAACCCGAAAATTCCTTCCACGCACTGCCAACTTTGCTACGATATCAGCGGGCGCTTGGTTAAAACAACCGGTACCTGACCGCACATCGAATCACACGCCCAGACGAGGAAGATCAGCCTCCCGGGCTTGCGTACTCAGCAAGAGTTTTAACGAGGGGGAATGCGAGTATGAAGGTCTTCAATATTTACTCTGTCGCAATCGCCTTGATCGCTCTATCCACCGCCACCACATTCGGCCAGCACTATCACAACTTCGGCGGCCAACTTTACTACCACCAAAACGTCCCCCATTATCACGACCGGGCCGGACATCTCGTCGATCGCTATGGTCATCATATCGATGGCCACGGCAACCACACTCGTATCGGCGTTTATGAAAATGGCTCCATTTCGCCCTATTCATCCTCGCAAAATTACTACAGCTATCGCCCTTACATGCCCAATTCAGGCATCCCCCTCGGTGCGCCCGGCAATACCGTTCCGCTCGTCGAACGAGTCGTCATCGGCGCTAACAGTAACAACAACATCAATCCAAGTCCGGCCAGGGGGCCTTCGCGCGGCAAAGTGACCATTGTCAACCCGCGCGATTCCGGCGGCGAACTGCGCTACTCCCTGAACGGGACAGTCTACCGAATTCAGCCGGGCTACACTCAGACCTTTGACGATGACCGCAATTGGGTCGTGGCATTTGACAGCGGCGGCGCCAAGGGGGAACTTCGATACACCCTCATTGCTGGCGCCTATAAGTTTGCTGCGCAGGAAACCGGCTGGGATTTGAAACTAGCAAAGGACGCTCCGCCCGCGCCACCACCGGTTGACATTCCACCACCATTGCCGAGTCCGGAATAAGCGAATTCCGAAGCCGCCGAAATCCCCGCTGGCGAAAAGACGGCATCAGTTCCGATGAGGAATTAGTTCTACGCAAACCGTCCACTTTTCATCTCGAAAATAAGCCAGCCCATGTGAAACGACCGGCGCGGACCAGGCTGGATAGTCGAGCGGCTCAGGGAGCTTGATTTCGCAAACTTGATCAAACTTTTCGGGGTTCGCTTTAAGAACGAGGATGCGTCCATCTTCACATTGGCACAGAAGATGGCTATCGAGGTAAGTTAGTGAGCAGCGGGTGAGGCCGGGTTCGCTCCATTGGACTTCGCCGGTTTCGAGTTCGAGGCAGCGAAGTTCGGCGTCGCCGGTGTGACGTCCGCTGCTGGCGTAAATATGGCCTTCATGAAGGACGGGCGTGTTCCAGTGGGCTTTGAGTTTTCGCTGACGTTTCTTGGGGTCGTCTTGCCAAACCACTTTCGGTTCATCGCCAGCGATATCGAGAAACGCTGAGCCGGGGCCGTAACACTCGGAAATGAGAACGCGCGAGCCATCGATGACTGGCGTAGCGGCGTTGACGCTTTCCATGCTTTTTGCTCGCCAGGGAAAATGGAAACGCGATTTGCCATTCTCGGGATCGAAGCCGAGTAGGCCGCCGCGAACGAATGCGAGGCCGACTCGTTCGTTCCCTACTTTGGCGATAACGGGCGAGGAATAGGAGGCGAGTTCGTCGCCTGACTTGTAGAGCTGTTTTCCGGTGCGTTTGTCAAATGCAACAATCGCGGAACCATTGGGTTCTTGCTGCATGTAATCGAATCCCTTTTTGGGATCGAGGTTCGTGCCTCCAACGACTACGATCAGTATGTCGCCATCGATCAGCGGCGTGCTGCCGACTCCAAAGAAGTTTTGCACGACGCTGTAGTCAACTTGGGTTTCGACTTTCCATTGCTCTTCGCCGGTAGAAGCCCGGAGGGCGACGAGCATGCCGTCTGGGCCGTAGATGAACGCCAAATCGGCGTCGGCATCGATGACAGGGTTTGATCGCGGTCCGCCGTTATAGCCATAGCGGTCGGAGTAAAGCGTTGAGTATCTGTAGGTCCAGAGCGTTTCGCCGCTTTCGGCTTGCATGCATTCAAGGATGATTTCGTCTTCATCTCGGAAAAACTGGAAATAGCGCCCGCGGGCGACGGAACCGATGCTGTAGCCTTCGCCGAATTTCTTGCGCCAGAGAACTTTGGGTGACTCAATTGGCTTGAAGCGGATTTCAATGGACTTGCCATTGCGGGTGGGGCCGAGAAAGTCGGGCCAGTCTGTGCCCGCCTTGCGCGTGCCGATCTCGGGAAGCGGAGGAAACTTGGTGGGCTTGGCGTCCGTTGAGGTCTCTGATTTCGTCTCTTGAACGGGCGGCTCGGCGAAGTGGGCGTCAACTTCAGCAAGTTTTTCGGTGTGTGGCCCAGGGGCGCAAGCGCAGTGAAAGAGCGAAGCGCATAGG
>JBKJSI010000838.1:0-6425 GCA_046595915.1 Pirellulaceae bacterium | reverse complement strand
GCCCGTTGGAGCGTCTCGCCAAGGTGCTTGATGTTAACGTCAATCGAACGGGCGACAAAGGTCGCCTCAGCGCCGAGCGCGATGCTTAGCGGATGCAGTGGGTGGTCCACCACACCGAGTGGCGTGCTGGGCGTCTTCTGATTGATCGGCGTGGTCGGCGAATACTGGCCTTTAGTAAGACCGTAAATTCGGTTGTTGAAAAGGATGATTTTCAAATCGACGTTGCGGCGGATCGCATGCATCAAGTGATTGCCGCCGATGCTGAGTCCGTCACCGTCGCCGGTGATGACCCAAACCTGCAAGTCAGGACGAGCCGTCTTAAGGCCAGTTGCAAAGCCGGGGGCGCGCCCGTGAATGCTGTGCAGGCCATAGGTGTTCATGTAGTAGGGGAAGCGGCTAGAGCAGCCGATGCCCGAGACAAAGACAATCTTTTCACGCGGCACGCCAATCGTCGGCAGCATTTTTTTCATCTGCGCGAGGATCGAGTAATCGCCGCAGCCGGGGCACCAGCGAATGTCTTGATCGCTGGCGAAGTCCTGGGCGGTAAGAATCGGTAACTGTCCATTCACAGGAGGGGTCGCAGTGCTCATGGTATTTGCTTTCGGATATTTGAATTTTGTGCGGGCGGATATATCAGTGAAGGCAAGGATCTCGCCAAACTTTAGTTAGCTGAGCATTTGGCGGATTTTGGTCGCCACTTCACTCACGTCGAAGGGGCGGCCCTTCACCTTATTGAGGCCCACTGCGTCGACCAGATACTTGGCGCGAATCAGCATGCGGAGCTGACCGAGATTGAGTTCTGGAATGAGCACCTTCTCATAGCGCGAGAGGAGTTCGCCGAGATTGGCCGGAAATGGATTCATCCAGCGAAGGTGAGCCAGTGCGACTGACAGCCCTTCTGCTTGGCATTCGCGAACCGCCGTTGCGCACGACCCATAAGTTCCGCCCCAGCTGAGGACGAGCAACTTGCCAGTTTGCGGACCTTCAACGGTCTGGGCGGGGATGAGCCGTGCGGCGTTATCAACCTTTTTCTGCCGCGTATGCACCATGTGCTGGTGATTGTCGGGCTCGTAGTTCACGTTGCCCGTGATGTCTTGCTTTTCGAGACCGCCCACGCGGTGCATGAGCCCCTCGGTGCCAGGCAAACCCCAAGGTCGGGCGAGCAGTTCGTCACGTTGATAAGGCATGAATGGCGGGTCTTCTTCCTTGCGCGGGCCAGGATGCTTGACTTCGATCTTGGGTAGCTCGTCGTAGTTGACGATCTTCCACGGCTCGGAACCGTTGGCCAAATAGCCATCGGAGAGAATCATGACCGGGGTCATGAGGCGAGTCGCAATGCGCCAAGCTTCAATGGCGACATCGAAGCAATCGGCAGGGCTGCGAGCGGCGATGATCGGCATCGGCGCCTCACCGTTGCGGCCGAAGAAGGCTTGCAGCAAGTCAGCTTGCTCGGTTTTCGTCGGCAAGCCGGTGCTCGGGCCGCCGCGCTGAATGTTGATGATCAAGAGCGGCAGTTCGAGCATGATGGCGAGGCCCATCGCTTCACCCTTGAGGGCGATGCCGGGACCGCTGGAAGTCGTGATGCCCATCGCACCGCCGAACGCGGCGCCAATAGCCGAAGTCACCGCAGCGATTTCATCTTCCGCTTGGAAGGTGCAAACACCAAAGTTCTTAAACTTCGCCAAATCGTGCAGAATCGAGCTGGCGGGCGTGATGGGGTAAGAACCCAAGAACAACGTCAAATTGCTAAGTTGTGCAGCGGTAACGAGGCCCAAAGCCATCGCCTCATTGCCCATGATGTTGCGATACTTGCCCGATTTGAGATTCGCCGCTTCGACTTTGAAAGAGCTAACAAAAGCTTCGGTCGTTTCGCCATAGTTCCAGCCTGCACTCAGCGCGCGGCGATTGGCTTCGGCAACGGCCGGCTTGCTACCAAACTTCGATTCAATGTAACGCAGGGTAGGCGCGGTATCGCGACCATAAAGCCAGTAGAGGAGGCCCATTGCAAAGAAGTTGCGACAACGGTCGGCGTCCTTGGTGCCAAGGCCCGTTTCCTTCACGGCCAAGCGTGTGATCTTGGCCATCGGTACGCGGAAGAGCCGATATCCCTTCACCACGTCGCTATCGAGTGGATTCGATTCGTATTTGGCCAGCTCAAGACCCTTCTTATCGAAGGCGTCTTCATCGACGATCAAAATGCCCGCTTCTTCGAGATCGCAAAGATTGGTTTTGAGCGCGGCGGGATTCATCGCGACAAGGGCATTGAGCCGATCGCCGGGTGTGAAAATCTCCTCCGAGGCGAAATGCAGTTGGAAACCGGAAACGCCAGCCAAGGTGCCGCGCGGCGCGCGAATCTCGGCGGGGAAGTCTGGGAATGTCGCGATGTCATTGCCAGACAGTGCCGACGTGAGGGTCATCTGACCGCCGGCGAGCTGCATACCATCGCCGGAGTCGCCTGCGAGGCGGACCGTTGCCGAGCGAACGGTTTTGACGGTGTGGGTGTGCTTTGGCTTCTCTTCAATCGTTGCCATTTCCTAAACTCTCAAACGGGCGAAGGCTGCCCAGTTAGACCAATAGGTGAAAGTATCTATCTCAATCCGAACGGGCGTTCGGGTTTACGGCATCGGAATTCGGGACGTAATTCGACAGTCCCTCTGCGCAAGTTTACCCAAAAGACAATTCTAGGCAGGTTTGCACGAAGTATCGCAGCGGCAATTCGCCAGCAATGAAGCGGCAGCATGGCAAGTGCGATTCCAAGGGCAAATGCAGAAAACACTAGAAATGGCAATCCAGGTGTCGCGGCGCCGAAGGTGGGAGAAAACAATAGACGCGCAGCGCGGTAAGTCGCAGAAACTGGCTAGATGGTAAGCGACGTTGTACTCATCTAGGACGCGCTTAATGCGCGATTCACCAGTACCAAGACGACCTCGGGGGAGTTATGTCAGCCATGAATTTATCACTACTGAGCGATCGCATAAACGCCGCAACCCGATTTTTTTGACCTGCGGCCCACTACTTTCCGCGTATTCACGATTTCGAGTCCCCAAAATCTACGAAATGTCCACGATGTCGTCAGGCGCCTGCGGAGCACGGGCGGCGTTCGCCTTATAGAACTTCTGCAGGTCGATGCCGCCGCGTTGTTCTTCATCCAGAATCTTGAGCCGGGCTTCAATCCGCTCGAGTTTACGAACCAAAAGGCCCATTTGCTGCTGCGAATCGTCGTACTTTTTGCGTTTAGGAACTGCTGGATATCCCAGATGTCGTTGCAAGGCGGAAAAGAGGTAAAGCGGGTCTTTGCGGCGATTGGCTAGGGCGATGCGGCCCTCTTTTTCGCCAAAGAGCGGCGGATACTCCGGCCCCGGAAGTTCTTTGCCCATCTGGGTTTGCCGCTGAATATAGAACTCGCTGCGGACGTAGATCATGTCCGCGAGATCGAACATTCCCATCTGCCGACGGATTGCCGACAAAAATGTCCGCCATTTTAAATCGTAGGCAGGATCTTCCGCCATCGCCGCAAGGCCGCGATCGTATGAAAGCCGATTCCGGCAAAGCACTTCGAATTGATATAGAAAAAGCCCCTGTTGTGCAGGCGAATCGGCACGGTAGCCCGCCTCATGTCGAAGGATCTCGACTGCCGTCACAACGTCGAACCGGCCCTCATGACTTTCAGCCGCCGTCATGACAAATGCCTGAAACGGCGCGAAATAGTGCTTGAGCCGCCGCATTGCCTCCCCCATCAATCCCGTGTGCTTCAGCTCGGTGAGCAACACATCGACCGCTAAAGGAGCCTTGGTCGTCGCCAAAAGCTCTTCGCGGGTTTGGAGCAAAAGGTCTTGAATGGGCTGGCTGGCGTCGATTCGTTCGGCGAGCGCCCGAAAGAGATAAGCCTGCTCGACATACTCCTCACGGGGCAGTGGCTCATTCATGGGGTGAAACCTAGTTCCCTGGAAGGATGCGAGTCCCCCTGGATCGGCGGGGGGATATAATGCACCGAGACATAACACCGTGATCAAGCTAAGTATCAGTCAGATTTGGGCTTACCGCCGCGTCAGGAGGATTTCCCTTTGGCAAACCAATTCTCGTCCGTTTTGGATGCCGTCGAGGCCGTACGACGCGGCGAGGTGATCATTGTCGTCGACGCCGAAGACCGCGAAAACGAAGGGGACTTCATCTGCGCCGGCGAAAAGGCCACGCCGGAACTCGTCAATTTTATCCTAAATGGTCGCGGCCAGTTCTGTGTCCCGCTGCTCCCTGACTTGGCCAAAAAGCTCCAGCTGCTCCCCGTGGTCGATCAAAACACGGCGCCGCTCGGAACAGGGTTTTTGACGCCGATCGATCACCGAAGCGGCAAAACGGGCATCACGGCCGCCGAAAGAGCCAAAACCGTTGTTTCGATGGTCGACCCCTCGAGTGTCGCAGGTGACTTTGTTCGGCCAGGTCACGTTCACCCGCTTTTGGCAAAAGAAGGCGGTGTTTTGCGCCGCGCCGGTCATACCGAAGCCGCAGTGGATCTGGCGCGGATGGCCGGATGTGCGCCTGTCGGAGTGCTATGCGAGATTCTTGATGACGCCGGCGGCAGAGCGACGCACGAGCAAATGTTCGAAATGGCTCGCAAGCACAATCTGAAAATCATTTCGATTGAACAACTGATCGCGCATCGCCGCACGAGTGAGAAGCTAGTTTCGCGCACTGCCGAAGCGAAGTTGCCGACCCGGTATGGCGAATTCAAGGTGATCGCCTATTCGGTGAAATATGAAACGCAGGAGCCGATCGTCCTGGTGAAGGGCGATCCCGCCGCCCAAGACGCGGCGCTTGTTCGGCTGCACTCAAGCTGCTTCACCGGCGACTTATTGGAATCCCTCCGTTGCGATTGCGGCGACCAGTTACACATGGCGCTCGAACGCATTAGCGGAGAAAAGTCCGGCGTGCTGGTTTACCTGCCGCAAGAGGGACGTGGCATCGGGCTCTCCGCGAAGATCAAAGCCTACGCACTTCAAGATGAAGGCCACGATACGGTCGAAGCAAACTTGATGCTCGGCTACAAGGCCGATCAACGCGACTACGGCGTGGGCATCCAGATTCTGAAGGACTTAGGACTGCGACGAGTGCGGCTGCTAACGAACAACCCAAAGAAGATCGATGCCAGCATTTATGGCGGCTTTGATTTAGAAGTGGTCGATCAGGTGGCGATCATTCCTCCAATTCATCCGCTGAATTCAAAGTACATGGAAACCAAACGCGACAAGATGGGACACCGGCTCCCTGGAACGCCAGGGCTAGGAGATCGCCTCGCCGAATAGTCGCTGATTCACCAAGCCTCGCAAAATCCGTGCGATCGGCAAATTCGCTTAAGATCGAAAACTCGCGGCGAAATTGATGCTTTTTCGCCTCATCTTGCGGCCATTTGGCAACACAGCCCATGCTCTAGCCTAAGTTTGGGCATGTGGTTTTTCATTTTTATCGGATTGCTCGCACCAGAAGCGACGCTCGGGGACAACTCCGCGGCGGAGATGGTGATCGTAGAAGACGCCCGAGATGGCGCTTTGGAACAAAGCAGCCTCCTCGAAGCCGCACTGACCCTCTCCGGAATTGCCAACGGTCAGAAATCGCAAGAGGCAGTTGCACGCTTCACCCAGATTACTTCTATGGCTCGCATTAACACAAGCGTTCAAGCAAGCGACCATTCCAAGGCTCTGCAATTTGTGAAGCAAATGCACTTGGATTTGCTGCGAGGTGAATTTGATCCCGAGAGCGACGGTCTGGAAGAAGCATTCAGCGAGGGAAAATACAACTGCGTAATCAGCCTCATTCTGGCTCTCGAGTTCTGCCGTCGCGAAGGAATTTCCGCTCATGCGATGCAATACGAAAATCATGTTTGGCTACGAGTTGGAGAGAACGCTGCGGGCGA
The DNA here is from genome assembly GCA_046595915.1 of Pirellulaceae bacterium. Lineage (GTDB taxonomy): Bacteria > Planctomycetota > Planctomycetia > Pirellulales > Pirellulaceae > JBKJSI01. Next base: position 517 of record JBKJSI010000838.1, on the reverse strand, counting down.
TGTGGAAACGACCAAGCTTCAGTTCAATCGAGATTCGCTTGCTCATGGAACGCGCATTACCGATGTGCAACTCTTAACTCGGTTGCTCTACAACCAAGCTCGGCGGAGGCATCAGCAGAATCGCCACGACCAGGCCGCACAACGATTGGAATGGTGCCTCCTCATCGACCCCACATTTGAGCCGGCTGTGCGCAATTTGCGGATTGTGCTGGGAAATTGGACGGCTGCCGCAACGGAAGATTTTCGATTTTCAGAAGCGATCGCCGTCAATGCAAAGGCCATGACGCGATTTCCCGAAGACGCGGCCCTGCGGCAAAATGCGGCCTATTTGAAGGATCAATGGGCGAAATGGCTGGAAAAAGCGAGGGTCGAGGCACCAGAAGTACATCCCGAAAATGAGTCGGCCCGATAAGCGAAGTCGAAAAAGAATTCCTTTGACCAATGTCCAGTTTCGACCTAGATATCAGATGGCGATGAAATTGAATTGCTTCAAGGCTTTTGGCGCCGCACAAAATGG
>JBKJSI010000805.1:0-8987 GCA_046595915.1 Pirellulaceae bacterium | reverse complement strand
ATCGCAAGAAGGGTCTCGGCGCATTGCATTCGGTGAGCGTGTGGGCGAGCGAGTTTGGACTGTCGCTAGGACAAGTCGCTTGTGATGACAAATCGAACGAAATCACCGCCATTCCCGAGCTTCTCAAGCTGGTAGACATCCAAGGCGCGATCATCACGATCGACGCGATGGGAACGCAAAAAGCGATCGCCTCGCAAATTATCGAGCAGAAAGCCGACTATGTCTTGGCGCTCAAAGGCAACCAAGAGACAGTGCACGATGCGGTCATCGAGTACATCGATCGGCAATTCGACAATGACTTCGCGGGGATTGATGCTCGCCAACTTACGACGAAGGAAACGGCGCACGGTCGCGACGAGACTCGTTGCTATGTGCATCTACCCGTTCCCGAAACGTTGCCGAACCTGGAAAAGTGGAAGGGACTGAAGTCGATTGGCATGGTGATCTCGGCTTGCGTGCGCGATGGCAAGGAGGCGATCGAGAGACGGTACTACATCAGCAGCTTGCCCGTCGGTGTGAAATGCTTCGCGCGTGCCGTTCGCGGTCACTGGGGCATCGAAAACAGTTGCCACTGGAGTCTGGATATGACCTTCCGCGAAGACGAATCCCGCATCCGCGATCGCAACCTTCGCGAGAACTTTGCCTGGCTGAATCGCTTCCTACTCTCCCTGCTCAAGCAACATCCCAGCAAGAATAGCATCATCGGAAAACGCCGCAGCTGCGCCTGGAATGATGACTTCTTGTTGCAAGTCCTTGCCGGAACAACCACTTAGTTGCCGCTGGCCCTGCACCGGTGGCGTCTTCGCTTGTTTGCCGAGATCGCCCCAATAATCGTCGGGTGATTTTCCCTCGCCCTGCCAAATCGTATAACCTTGCGGTTCGGCATATTTCATAACAGCGACGAGGGCTTCGATGTCTTCTAATTACCCACCAAGTCCATACGGCGATCAGCAAGGATCACACCTCAATCCATATAGCAGCCCTCAAAACGCAGGCGGCCAATTCAATAATCCGAATTTGGTTCAGGCAGTCAAAGGTAAAGTCATTCCGCCCGCGATTTTCCTCTGCGTCGCTGGTTCGCTTGGGTTGCTTTTTTCGATCATCAGCATCGGCATATCATTAATGCCGCCCGCCCCAATTGATCCTGCTGCGCCAGCATGGATCAGCGATTTTCAGAAAAGCGCAAATGGCCCCGTAGCCACGATCGTCAACGTTCTTTTTTGCTTCTTGAATATTGCAATTATCGTTGGTGCTGTGCAGATGATGCGGCTAAAGATCCGACCAATGGGCATTGTAGGGGCCATTTTGGCCATGATCAATTTTGGCAACTGCTGCTGCGTCATCGGCATCCCCGCTGGCATTTGGAGCCTCATCATTCTCCTTCAACCTGATGTCGCAAAAGCTTACGAAGCTAATCAATAAGAGCTATAACCACCGCGCACACGAATCGATATGTCGCAAAGCTATCCACCCAATCCGTTCGGCGCCCCTCCGGACCTGCCCCCCAATCCCTACAACAGCCCGCAATTTTTTGACCAGCCGCAGAGCGGACCTTCTCTAATCCAAGCCGTCAAAAGCAAACTCTTCCACCCAGCATGCGGCCTTTGCCTGGTCGGCATCTTGGGCATGGTCTCCTCTGTGGCAATCGGCTTCTTAGTCGGCATTCTCAATGCCGCACAGATGAAGCCCGATCCCGACGGTCCTCTCGCGGGCCCTCTAAACTTCGTGATGAGCCCCGACGGCTTCTTTATTCACTTCATCTCCTTCTTCATCAATGTGACGATCGTGGTCGGCGCAGTGCAAATGATGCAGGTGAAGATTCGTCCCATCTGCTTCATTGCAACGATCTTGGCCATGATCAATTGCGCAACCCCAACCTGTCTCCTCGGCCTCCCAATCGGCATCTGGAGCCTCATTATCCTCTGCCAATCCAATGTCGCCCGCGCATTCGAAGAGAACTACTAGTGATGGTTGATGGCCCCTAACTTGCAACTTGCGATGCAGGAAAAGTTGGCAACGCTCCATTTTCATGCTCGAGTTGCTATATCATCCACCCCGTTTGCATTGGGCAAGTCGAGTGCCCATGGCAATTCTTGAAGTGCGAGCGGAGATGGTCGAAGGCTCCCGCGATCGTATTTGTATAACGGCATCTACCGGGCAAGCCAGGGATTGCTTGACGTGGACCTCGCGAACACATAAGCTGCTGTTTATGGATGATCCAAATAGCTAAGGGCCAGAAATCCAAAGATGGCCAACCACCAAACGCACTCCCACCATCGCCTGCGACCATTGAAGTGGTTCGTTTCTATAGCGATGCTTTTGCTTCAAGCACAAATTGCGTCATTATCGTCCGCGGCAGACCGCTCCGTCAGCTTCGTAAATGACGTCATGCCGATTCTGACGAAGGCTGGCTGCAATGCAGGCGTCTGCCACGCCAAAGCGGGAAGCGGACAGAATGGGTTTCAGTTGTCGTTGCTCGGCTTTGAGCCGGAAGACGACTACGAACATATTGTCAAAGAAAGTCGTGGGCGGCGAGTGCAGATTGCGGCGCCCCAGCAAAGCTTGCTTCTCTTGAAAGCCACAGCCTCGGTTCCTCATGGCGGTGGAGCTCGGCTCGAAAAAGACTCCGAGAGTTACGAGCTATTAAGGCAGTGGATTAGCCAAGGCGTTGCTTTTGATGGCGCTGCCGCACCGAAACTGCTGTCATTTGAGGTTCAGCCGGGTCATGGATCCATCAAGCCGCGAAGCGCGCAACAACTCACGGCCGTTGCGCGTTATTCGAATGGCGAAACGCGCGACGTGTCTCGATTTGCAATCTATGAATCGAACGATTCGGCGATGGCAACGGTCACCGATCGGGGGCTGGTAAACATTCAAAGTGGGTCGGGCAATGTCGCTGTGATGGTTCGCTATCAAGGCAAGGTCGCCGTTTACAGCGCCTCTGTGCCGCTCGGCGCCCCGGTGGAAAATCTTCCGGTACCTAAGAATGTTGTCGATGAACACGTTTTCGCGAATCTCAAGACGCTGGGCATTCCACCCTCGCCGCGCTGCGATGATTCGACGTTTTTACGACGAGTGACGCTCGACATCGGCGGGCGACTTCCGACAGAGACTGAAGCCGCGGCATTTCTGGCGAATCAAGATGCAGACAAGCGCGACAAGGTGATCGATGAACTGTTGAAAAGCCCCGACTATGCCGACTACTTCGCCAATAAATGGACAGCGCTCCTCAAGAATCGGCGAGACGATGCCAGCGATATCGTTTCGAACTTTGCGTTCCATGCCTGGGTGCGGGATGGGCTGCTGGCGAATAAGCCTTACGACCAATTTGTCCGCGAGTTGCTTGGCGCTACCGGCAACGTAATCGGTAATCCTCCGGTTGCTTGGTACAAGCGAGTTCAGGATCAAAAACAACAGATCGAAGATGTGGCCCAACTCTTTTTGGGCGTTCGCATGCAATGCGCCCAGTGCCATCATCATCCCTTCGAGCGTTGGAGTCAGGATGACTATTACTCCCTCGCGGCGTTCTTTAGCCAGGTGGGCAGAAAGCCGTCGTCGACGCGCGGCGAGGATTTGATTTTTCACAAACGCGGAATCGCGGTCGCCAACAACATGAAGACGGGCGCATCGCTCAAGCCGGCCGCGCTGGGCGATGGAATCCCTGAAATTGCGCCCGATGAAGACCCGCGTCTGCGACTTGCGGATTGGATGGCCCGGAAAGAGAACCCCTTCTTTGCCAAGGCGCTAGTGAATCGCTATTGGAAGCACTTCTTTCAGCGTGGGTTGATTGAGCCGGAAGATGACATTCGGGATACCAACCCGCCAACGAACCCGGCGCTGCTGAGCGCGCTGGAGCAACATTTTATCGCCAGCAAGTTCGACTTGAAGGAACTGGTGCGACTGATCACGCAATCGAATGCGTATCAATTGAGTGAGATTCCCAACGAGTACAACCTGGCTGATCGGCAGAATTACTCGCGATACTACCCACGGCGGCTTCAAGCGGAAGTGATGCTCGATGCGATCGACGTGGTTGCGGGAACGCAGACCGACTTCGCCAATTTGCCGTCGGGCACCCGCGCCGTCGCTCTTCCTGACAACAGCTACAACAGATCTTCTCCTTTTCTGCAGGTCTTCGGCCGTCCCGAAGGGGCGAGCGTATGCGAGTGCGAGCGGGTTCAATCATCGAGCCTGGCGCAGAGCCTGCACTTAATTAACGCGCCTGACATCAAGGGAAAGCTTGCCAACAGCTCCGGAAGAGCAGAACGCTTGGCAAAGGACCCGAGGCCGATCGAAGCTAAAATTCGAGAGCTTTATTTGCTAGCCTTTGCGCGCGAGCCTCGCTCCACCGAGCTGAAAACAGCTATCGATTACTTCAGCCAACCCGCCGATGATGCGGAAGGAAAGCCGGTCGATCCAACCGTTGCCGCTCGTGAGAATTTCCAGGATCTTATCTGGGCGCTGGTCAATACTAAAGAATTCATCTTCAACCATTAGGCGCATGATGAACGACGGATTTCGTTTTGCGAGAAGCCCTGGCGCAAAGGCCGCTGCGGTTATGAGCGTTCTGTGCGTCGCAGTGATCTGTTTTCCTTCATTGTCGTTTTCTCAATCGGTCGGCCTACCCGCTCCTCGTTTATTAACGACGATGCCGATGGGTGGTCAGGTCGGAACTCAAGTTGAGATCACCATCAGCGGCGAGTATCTCGAAGACGCCGATCAACTCACGTTCTCCGATCCGCGAATCACCGCAATCCGCAAGCTCGATGCCAGAAACCAGCCAGTTCCGAATCAATATATGGTCACGATTGGCGCCGATTGTACGCCGGGTCTTTATGAATCGCGCGTCGTGACGCGGCTTGGCATCTCTTCCTCGCGGGCGTTCTCTGTCGGAACACTCCCTGAAATGGTGCGCACCAAGGCGAATACATCGCTTAATGCGGCGATGCAGTTGCCATTGAATTCGATTTGCAATGCCGCAATGACCGACAGAGCCGTCGACCATTATTCCTTTGAGGCCAAGCAAGGTCAGCGAGCCATCGTCGACTGTGCAACGCGCGGGATCGATTCAAAGCTCGATGCAGTCGTCATCATCGCCGATGCCGCCGGTCGCGATTTACTGGTCGAGCGGCGCGGGGGTGCGCTCGATTTCAAAGTTCCCGCTGATGGCAAGTATGTCATCAAAGTGCATGAGCTCACTTTCAAAGGAGGACCGGCTTATTACTATCGGCTGGGCCTTTGGGAAGCGACGGCGGATGCTCCCATCGTTCGGCTTCCCTCGACGAAGCCCGTTAATTCCTTCTCCTGGCCACCACAAGGGTTGCCCGACGTTGCTGCGACCACCGAAGCCGAGCCTAACAACGAACGATCCAAAGCTCAGAAGATTTCGCTCCCTTGCGATATCGCCGGCAGCTTTTTCCCCGCCGCCGATGTCGATGTTTTCGAATTCGACGCGAAAAAGGGCGAAGTCTGGTGGGTCGAAGTGGGCTCGGAGCGATTCGGATTGCCAACCGATCCGGCGATCTTGGTCCAGCAAGTGGTTCGCAACGGCGATCTGGAAAAACTGACCGACGTTGCCGAATTCAGCGACATCCCCAGCCCCGTCAAAGTCTCCAGCAATGGCTACGCCTACGATGGCCCGCCCTACAACGCAGGCACTGCGGACATTCTCGGCAAGCTTGAGATCAAAGAAGATGGTGTCTATTGTTTGCAGCTAACAGACCTCTTCGGAGGGACGCGGAACGATCCCCGCAATATCTATCGCCTGATCATTCGCAAAGCGGCTCCTGACTTTGCCCTCGTCGCTTGGGCGCTTCATATGGAACTGCGAAACGGCGATCGGAACGCCGTCTCAAAACCATTAGCCCTGCGCGGCGGCGCAACGATGGCGCTCGAAGTCGTGGCGATTAGGCGAGATGGTTTCAATGGCGACATTGATTTGGCAATGGAAGGCTTGCCGGAAGGTGTAACTGCCCACGGACTCAAAATCCCCGCTGGCCAGTCTCGGGGACTCATGCTGGTCACCGCGCGACAAGACGCCCCACGCGCGATTGCCAACGCCGCTTTTCTCGGCCGCGCGACGATCGACGGCGCCAGCGTGACCCGTCCCTGCAAAATGGCCTCCATGGCGTTTCCAATCCCCGATGCCTGGGGCGAAATCCCGAGCCCTCGACTCATTGCAGATGTACCAGTCTCCGTGAGTGGCGGTGAATTGACGCCGCTGACCATTTCGCCCGCGAGCAAAGAGACGCTGACGGTCGTCGCAGGCGAAAAACTCACAATCCCTCTAACGCACACCCGCCGTAGCGAATTCTCCGGGGCCACTCTGAATTTGCGCACGATGGGCGCCGGCTTTGAAGCGGCGCCCGCATTCGATGTCTCTCTGACCGCCGACAATACGCAAGCGGTTCTCGACACCGCCGCATTGAAGACGCCGCCAGGCGATTATCTGATCGCTTTCTACGGCGGCGCGGTGGCCAAATATCGGCACAATCCCGCTGCCATATTGTTGGCGGAAGATTCGCGTCGAAAGGCAGAGCAAGAGCTACAAGTGATTGACGCGGAACTAAAGAACTTGACCGCCGCAAGCCAAGCCGCTGCAGCGGAAGAAAAAGGGAAGGCTGCAACTGCCATTGAAGTCGCCACCACGAAACAAAGAATGGCTGCCGCAAATCTCGCCGCCGCTTCTGAACGCCTCAAAGCTGCTACGCAAGCTGCAAATCCACAAGACATTGTCGATATCGTCGTTTCCGAACCCATTGCGATTCGCGTGACGCCGGCGGAGAAGAAATGAGCCATTCCAAAAGCGATAACTCGATTGTGAATTGCCCCGGCCCGATCATGCGCGTCGGCGCACGCCGAGCTTTCCTACAAACCGGTCTCGCCGGCTTCGCAACCCTGAGCTTACCGGGCATCCTACGTCTACAAGCGCAGAACCGATTGCAGGCAAGCGAACCCACTGCGGTCAGCGAAAAAACGGCTGTGATCATGGTCTGGTTACCAGGCGGCTGCTCGCATCTGGAAACCTACGACCCCAAACCCAACGCCGGCAGCGAATATAGCGGCCCCTTCGGGACGATTCCAACCAAAGTTCCCGGTCTACATTTCAGCGAGTTGCTCCCGCGCCAAGCCGCGATCGCGGACAAATTCACCGTTCTCCGCTCGATGCGTCAAACCGCAGGCGGCCATCCCGCAGGCTCGATGCAATTACTTTCGGGCGATCCTGATACGCGCGATAAGCCCAAGCCCAAATTTCCCGACTGGATGACCGTCGCCAACTATCTGCGGTCTCAAGATGGCACGCGACAAAATCCGCTCCCGGCCTACGTCGGCATCAATCCTCCCCTCGAATACAATGGCCCCGCTTACCTCGGCGACGCATATTCTCCCTTCGTCGTCTCGGGCAACCCTAATTTGCCTGAGTTCTCGGTGCCCAACATCGGCCTCACCGACGCCAAAGAAGTTCGCCGCATCGGTCGACGAGCCACGCTCAGGCAAAATCTCGACACGCTCGAGAGAACATTCGACCAGCGCCGTGAACTTTCGGCGCTCGACGAATTCGAGTCCCAAGCGATGACGCTCATGACCAGCCCCAAAGCCAAGGAAGCCTTCGACCTCACCCGCGAGGAAGATCGCACCCGCGACCGTTACGGGCGCAATTCCTGGGGCCAACAACTCTTACTCGCACGTCGAATGGTGGAAGCAGGCGTCGATGTAGTCACGACCAGTCTCAGTGGCCCACTCTGCGGGCGCGTCCAAAACTGGGACGACCACGCTGTTAACCAACATGTGTTTGACGCCATGCGTTTTCGCACTCCCGCGTACGACCTAGCGGTCTCCGCTTTGATCGAAGACATTTACGAACGAGGATTAGATAAACGAGTGCTAGTCGTCGTAACAGGCGAATTCGGGCGAACTCCGCAGATCAGCTACGCCGCCAGCACCGGCGCCGGCGATGCGAGTGCGCCTGCGGGAACGATGCAACCCGGCCGTGACCACTGGCCACGAGCCTTCTCGAATATCTGGGCTGGCGGCGGAATTAAAACCGGCCAGGTCATCGGCGCCACCGACAAACGCGGCGAAGACGCCACCGAACGCATCTGCGGCCCCGGCGATTTTTTGGCGACGATCTATCACCACTTAGGCATCGACGCCGCCAAAACGCTGATTCGAGATTTCAACGGCCGCCCGACGCCGATCGTCGACCATGGCAAACCGATTGAAGAACTGATTGCGTAACCATCTAGTGATATTGCACAGAACGTACGTCTACGCCCGCTTTTCGACGTTCTAATCCGTCGAATGATCCATTTCACCGGTGTTTCAATGAAACACCAATGTTCCCACCCGTCCGGCCGCAGTGGCCGTCAAGCAAGATGTCGCATAGCGGGTGACACAGTACAATGCTCGGGTCGAGTCGACCCATCCCGCCAGCCATTGCCACCAACTGCCACCAACTGCCACCAACTCTGAGAGCTTGCCAGCGTTGCCACCTTGCCACCAACTTGACGTCAGCAAATCAGTTTGTGCCCGCGCTGCCTCTGAGCCCTTAAGATTCCTTTAGTCACGATTGCCCGCTCGTCCTTGCAATTTCACCCCAGGTGACATTGATCATGTCTCAAACGCATGTCGCGACCACCTCTAAATCAGGTCGTTCAGAAGTTGCCGGAAAACCAAGCGGCGCCAAGCCAGACAAAAATAAGCAAGCGGCGCCCAGCCCCAAAGTGGGTTCGAAGATCATCTTCAACACGCTGCAATACGCGATGTTCGACAACGTCGCCGAAGCCTTTCACTTCAATGCCGATCTCAATCCCAACTTAACCCATCTCAAGCAACCCAAGATTCACGAGTGGACCGAAGGGGAAAAGCATCGTCCCGTGGAACGGATGACGTCAGCAGAGTTTCAGCGGCGCGAACAGAAGATCGCGCACTATTTGCGTAGCATCGGCGTCAAAGCGGGAACGCGAGTGGCGATCATTTCGGCCGAT
>JBKJSI010000686.1:0-9033 GCA_046595915.1 Pirellulaceae bacterium | reverse complement strand
ATCTTGGTGCGATAGCGGGTCGGTCTTGTGATCGTGACAGCGGCAGCAGGTCATGGTCATGGCGAGGAATGCACTGGCTGTGGTCTCCGCGAGGTCTGCTTCCAACTCCGCGCGGCTGCGGGCTTCTTCGTTGAAAAGGGGAGCCGCGTTATCATGGGGGCCTAGCCGCAAGTAGCCGGTTGCTATTAACGCATCTTGATCGGCGAGGGACTGAGGCGGATCGGCGGCGATTTCGTCGCCTGCCAACTGCTCGAGTATGAATCGATCGAACGGCTTGTCTGCATTGAAAGACCGAATCACATAGTCGCGAAACCGCCAGGCCGTTGGACGCAGTTCATCCCAATCGAATCCATTCGAATCGCTATACCGCACTACATCGAGCCACATCCGGCCAAAATGTTCGCCGAAGGCCGGCGATGCCAATAATGAATCGACATAACGCTCGAGTGCATCTGAACGTTCGTCGCCCCGAAACTCTTCAACGCTTTCGTAACTCGGAGCAAGGCCATTGAGCGCGAAATGGAGTCGGCGCGCAAGGGTTCGCCGATCTGCTCGCGAATTGGGCGAGATAGTGGAGGTCTTGATGCGACGGGCAATTAGTTGGTCGATTGGATGTGTGATGCCGTTTGGTGCACCCAACTCAGGCCGAGCGATTGGCTTTAGCGACCAGAGGTTCAGCCGCTCGCCTTGAAACTTGGTGACAATCGGATTGCGCGAATCGCTCCAGGCATCGCCAATCGGTTTTTCTTCCGCCGTCTGTGCCATACAAGTGGCAGCGGTGAGCCAAAATCCGAGGAGGCATGTGTAGCGCGTCATGCGAGCACTCCTTCGATCGGCTTGGCGGAGCCTGAGACCCCAGTGAGGCGTTCTTGGCGACCGTTGACTTCAAAAAAGAGGTCTTCGTAGTCGAGGCCGAGCGCCGTGAGGATCGTGGCATGCAAATCCCTGAATTGAATTGGCCGATCGACCGCCATGAGTCCTATTTCATCGGTCGCTCCGATTCGCTGGGCGCCTTTCACGCCGCCGCCCGCCATCCAAATCGTGAACCCCGCCGCGTTGTGTTGACGCCCTTTGTCGCCTTGCATCATCGGCGTGCGGCCAAATTCGCTGGCCCAAATCACAAGCGTCTCGTCGAGCATGCCGCGCTGCTTGAGATCTTGCAGAAGACCAGCGATCGGTCGATCGATCCATCGTGCGCGCTTGGTGTGATTTTCGACCAGGTTGCCATGGGCGTCCCAGCCATCTTTGTCCGGCATGTCGTAGAGCTGAATGAATCGCACTCCTCGCTCCGCGAGTCGCCGCGCGAGGAGGCACTTTCGACCAAAGCTCTTGGTGCGATCATCTTCGTGATCGAGGCCGTAAAGTTTTTGTGTCGAGGGCGTTTCCGATTGCAGATCGCCCACTTCGAGCCCTGCGGCCTGCATTCGGTAGGCCAGTTCATAACTCGCAATCCGCGCTTGAAGCGGAAGTGCATCGGCGTGGCTTGCCAAGTGCTCGCGGTTGAGCTTTTGAATCAGATCAATCGACTTGCGTTGTCCTTGGGCAAAAGTCTGTGGCGGCACGAGATCGAGTACGGCGGCGCCTTGATCGCGAAGTCGCGTTGGCTGAAACGCAGGCGGCAAGAATCCATTGGAATAATTCGCGGCGCCGCCTAATGGTCCCGCATCGAACAGCACAACATAGCCAGGCAAGTTATCGCACTCGGAACCGAGGCCATAAGTCACCCAGGAACCAAGGCTCGATTTGCCCGCTCGCACTTCGCCGGTATGTAACTGATAACTCGCAGGCGCATGATTATTCGACTCCGCCTGCATGGAGTGGATGAAGCAGAGGTCATCGATATGGCGTGCGGTCTCGGGAAATAGCTCGCTTACTAACAACCCAGAATCACCATAGGGCTTGAAGCTGTAGGGGCTCGCCATCAGCTTGTCGGTTGCGCCATGAAATACGTTGGCATGGCGAGTGGCTTCAACGGCTTTTCGCAATGACTCGGGAACTGGCTTGCCATCGAGCTTTTGCAGCTCTGGCTTGAAGTCGAAGGTATCGACTTGCGAGGGGCCGCCGACCAGGAAGAGGAAGATGACTGACTTCGCGGTGGCCTTGCGCGGGGCGGGTCGCGCGGCCATTGGTGTAAGCGGATCGATCGTCCTCTTTGATTCTTGATCGGAAGCGCGAGAACCCAACGCTCCGGCTGCAAGGGCGCCGAAGCCGCCGCCTAGCGACTCTAAAAAGTGTCTTCGAGAAAATGTCCAATCCAATGGCATCGGCACGCCATCCGAACGCACAACGAAACATCAGCCATAGTTTATATGATCGACGGTTCCCATGCGACGGTTTGGAGTGGCAGCCTATTTCCCAACAGAAAACCGCTCGAATGAATTCACTTTGCCAGTTTCCATACTTGCTCCACCCAGAATGACCATGTCGCCATTGTCAGCGGCAATTTGGCGATGAAAAAACCGAGGGACCGCGAGTTGGCCCGCCAGTTCCCATTGTTTGCCTTCTGCTGCGAGCCGCTGAACCGTTCCCGACATGGTTGTTACCACCAGCGCATCTTGATTTGCAAAGGCCGAAGTTCCGAACCCATCCATGCCGGATCCTAAAATGGATGGCGCCGTGGTCCACTCGTTCTTCTTCGGGTTGTAGCAGTCCACTCGCTGACTGATGGAACCCGATTCTTCCATTCCGCCGACCGCATAAATCTTGCCGTCGAAGGCCGCGACGCTGAGTGCGCGACGCTGGAAGGGTGGCGCTGCTATTTCTTCCCACACCGGCTGTTCTTTCGACAGATCACAGACGAGTGCGGTCTTGTGCCACATGGTTGGATCTTTGCCTGCTAGTTTCCAACCACCTACTACATACAGCTTACCATCGAGGACGGCGGCGTCATGCGACGAGCGTCCTTCGGGCAGGGGCGCCAATTCTTTCCAGGCCTTTGCGGCAGTATCGTAGACCGCAAAGCTTGCTTGCGATTGCAAATCTTGTTCGGCCTTTTCATCGTTTTGTGCCGTGAAGCCGCCGACGCGATAGAGTTTGCCAGCATTGGCGACGAGCGCCAGGCCGGTGAGTTTCGGTCCCTCTGTCAGTGTTTCCCATTTGGCGTTATTGCCGCTTAGGGAAACGCGTTTGAATTCGTTGGACTGGCCTTCGTGGGAGTAGTGATGGGCCGAGCCGAAGTGGCCGCCATAGACATAGAGGTCATCGCCGGCGATCGCCGCGCCGAAGCTCGTGATTCCTTTTTCCAGTTCGGGCAGTGTATGGGCGATCGGGGTGACCGTCGGCAGGCTCACTGGTAGCGACAAAGTGGAATAACTCCTGGTGCTGGCAAAAGGTTTGCCATCGAACATACCTTCGATCGCCTCCTCTTGCTTCGTTCGCACGGAGAGGATGCCATTGGCGGAAGGTTTGCAAGTGGCGATTCCCGCTTCATCGGTTGTCAGAACGACTTGATCGAGCCCGCAGCCACCCACGGTGACTTCCGCACCCTTGGCTGGGCGACCTTTCCATGTCACTTTCAGCTGAAGATCTTTGCCGAGCCACTTGGGAGTGATCTCGAGGGGAAGTTTCTCGGCGTTGTTGAGTTCTTTCCATTCTCCAGGCAACGATCCGGCGTAGGCCTTCGCATAGTACTTGAGCATGAAGGCCTTCTCGCCCCGCGTTAGCACGCCGTAGTCTTGCGAGAGACCGATGATTCCAACCTTCTCGGGCAACTTCGCGGTGAGTTGACTGTTCGCCAACGCGATTGTGACATCGACCACGGGCTGCTTCGCTCGCATGTCTTTGCTGATCGCCCAAACTTTGGCGCCGGTCACTTTTTCTAGCAGCGCCGCGTCGCCTGGTTCGCAGCTTTCGCTGAAATAGACCTGGATCGTTCCATTTTCATTGACGATCCAAATGAAATGCGCGAGCGCCGCCGTGGACTGCGACAACAAGAGCGTCGCAGTGAGGAACATCGCCAAAATTCGTGACTTCATTTTGTAAATTCCTACTTTAAAACGCAGTTCAAAAAGTAGCTTTGTCAAGAAAGATCAGTGTCAACAAAGGAGCGATACCGAGTTGATCGTTTCGGTGAGTCGCCAGGAATTGCTGATTGCGATTATCGCATTGCGAAGTGCATGCCGACACCTAGGCTCGCGGCGGCTAACAAACCAAAAATCACGGTCGCGGCGCCGATGACTCGGGTCGATTTGATCTGCCACCACATCAGCATACCGGAAACGCCCCAAAAACACATAATTGCCGCCATAACATCGACAATCACCGCCCAAATCCAACGCACTCCGCCGCTGCTGGGGTAACCATGTGCGGTGTGCAGTCGCAGCAGGAACCGTCGGAAACTCAGCTCCGAGGGGGCGGCTTCGCTTGGTTTGCGGCCGGTGACGGCGCCATTGAGTGGGTTGTAATTGGCGACCCAGGTCTCGTTGCCAGCCTTGATGGGAAAACTCAACTCGGGAATCGAGGTAATGACCATTTCATTACAGGCCAATCCTGCGCTCTTACAAATCTTGGGGATGGCAGACTCGACTTGCGATTTGAGCGCGGTTTCGATGCCCGCAGGCCGCTCGCCTCGGCTCCTCTGATTTGGCGAGGGTGCGCGACCCTCCCCCCCAGCACGACCACCACCACCACGGCCGCCGCCGGGCGGTCCATTCGTTGGACCAACCGCGAAGGGGGCTCGCTCCTGCTTTTCGTTCTCTTGACTTTGTCGCGGCGCTGGCTGCTCGCGAATGGCGCCTGAACCGCTTAGAAGATCGAGTAAAAGGTTATGGCTTCCCTTTTCTGACTTAAAGGTTGCGAAAGCGAACTCGCGATTGAATCGCACTTCACCTTCGCCGAGTTCATATGGCGTTGCGGGCTTTTGAGTTTCGTTTAGTTTTGCGATCACTTCCGCGGCGAGCGACTTGGGGGTCGGCATCGCGGCTTCGGTAGCGTTGAATAGGTAACTAGATCGCTCGAATGCGATTGACTTCTGATCGCTAAATGCCGTCGGATGGTTGAAGAGGAATGCAGTGACGCCGTAAAGGAGCGCCCAGGGGAATAGAAAGAGGCCAAAATAGAGGTGGCCTCGTCGTATCCAGTGCATCGCGACTTTTGACGACCGCTTCAAGAGACTGGGCTTCGGCTTGAGACGCGGCGTCCGCGGTGCTTCACCGACCGAGGCATCTGCCTCGTCAACATGCACGGAGCGGTGACGTGTGCTGGGCTCAATTAGGGTCTGGCTCATTGCCGTTTATTCTTGCCTATCGAGGTTCGATTATTTGTAGAGGATTAGCTTGCCACTGCGAGTCAGCCGGAGGCGATACACCAATTCCCCATGCACGATGAGTGCTTCCTTGCTGCCTTTCAAAAGCTGATTGGCACTCCACCGCGGCTCATTCCCCAACGGCGCGGTCGGCGGAATACGCTCGTCAGCGGCGGTAGCGGAGGCTGAGGAAATGGGCGAAGGATCCATAGGAGTGGAACGATCCTGCGTAATCGCATGTAGTGACAGTTCACTGGAGAGCATTCCGCACCGGCGATTGCTTCGCTTGCGGCATGCACTGAAGTGGCTGTCCGCAAACCACCCAAAGAGTTGGGAAAGTTGGAAACCAAAACCGGCAGCTATTTGCCTTCAATGGCGCCGTGAATAAGGCTGCACTCGAACCTGGCTTGCCGCTAAAGCTGGCTGGATTCTTATTGAGATTGAGTCTCAGTACCAGGAGTTTACCGAGCGAATTTCCGTCGTCAACTCCCTAAAAGCCGTTTTCTTCGATTTTGTGGAGCCCTTTTGCGCCCAAAGCGGCTGATTTATTTGACCATCTTGAAGATGGGTAACTACAATCAACGTTTATCTTTGCGGAACTTGCTCCGCGCATAGCTAGTCAGCTGTGGACGACTCGAAAGGTCGCCGGTTGCCGATTTTCAAGCTAATTATTAGCACCGTTTCAGCGCAAATCACTAATCGGTTTGGACTTATGAAACAGATTACAAGTCTCGTCACAATCCTCGGCCTGTGCTGCACAGTCGGCTTCGTCGCCGCTCAGGGCCCCAAACAGGACGTGACCAAAATCCCCGCTTCCGATGGCTCAGTCGTCATTATTCCGAGCGATTTAGTTGCCGTTTCCAAGGACGGCAAGACAGTCGAAGTTGGCTATCACGACGACTTGGTTTCACAAGTCCTGGTGCTGAAAGAAATTACGACTCAGCCAGGCATCGCTTTTGATCCCAAAACGGCGATCAAAGGCGAGACGCTGGCTGAAAAAGCGAAGCAGGTGCAGTTCGCTAGGACGCTTTGGCAGCTTGAGTTCGCTTTCAAGCCAATGCGAATGATTGACGTCGACCTACCCCAGCCAAGCGGCAAAATGCAGCGGAAACGGCTGTGGTACATGGTTTACCGAGTAACCAATCGCGGGAACTACCTCGTGGCCGACCCGAAGCCTCAAGACGCGGGTATCTCTTACGAACCCAAGATCTCGAATGAACTCCCCCCTAAATCCCCCCCAATCCGCTTCATTCCCCATTTTGTGATCAAGGCCAATGAGCAAGGGAAAGAGTATCTCGACCGAGATATCCCTGCCGCCCAAAAGTACATCGAGAAGCGAGAAACTCGTGGAGGTGGTACCAAGCTCTACAGTTCGACGGAAATCTCGGCAATCGACCTGCCGATCAGCACGCCTGATGAAGACCGAAGTGTATGGGGTTACGTGACTTGGGAAGATGTTGACCCCAAAATTGACGCTTTTTCGGTCCTTGTTTCCGGGCTGACGAATGCCTACCGAATCACCGCAAAAGCGACCGAATCAACCGAAATCGGCGCTTCCCGCAAGTTGAGCCCCCGCATCCTGCAGGTCAATTTCTGGCGTCCTAGCGACGCCAAGGGGGGCGATGAGAGCGAATTTAGGGTGGGTGTGCAGATTGATTCTGATCCTGTGGACCAAGCCAAAATTCTAAAAGGCTACGGAGTCGATAAACGCCTTGAATACTTGTGGATTTACCGCTAAAAAGCGTGATTCCAGTAAGTACAAAGATGACGACTCAAGGATTTAGCAGGTCATGGCACATAAGAAGGGTCAAGGCTCTACCCGCAACGGTCGCGATTCGAATCCACAGTATCGTGGCGTGAAAAAGTATGGCGGCGAGCAGGTTTACGCAGGCAATATCCTGATCCGTCAACGCGGCACCAAATATCACGCCGGCAAGAATGTCGGTCAGGGCAAGGACTATACGCTGTTCGCCCTTGTTGATGGCAAGGTGTTTTTTGACCAAGAAGGTCGCCGAATTAGCGTTGTTCCAGCTGCGGTTGTTGCAGGCTAAATTCCCTGCAGACAGTGAAACGACTCGTTGCCAAACGTGAGCGTTGGCAACTCAGAAGTCATCGTTGCCCATTTCCGCTTGCGCCAAGATAGATCTGGCGCGGTCCCTGCCAGCCTGTTGGCGTGCCTTGCGTCTTGAGTGAGACGGGGTACATGGGCGACTTGAGTGTTGGCGCGGTTTGTTTTTGCGTGATCGCTGGCGGGGCAGACATATAGCGTCGTGGGTCAAAGTTGGGTGAGGCCATGTCGACCATTTGTGCGCCGGGCACGGTTGGGGGCTCCCAGAGTCGGCCGCCATTGTCGTAGCCGATTGAATTGAGCAAGTAGCTGCGGACGTTGAACTGGACTTGCGCCTGCATCTGGGGAATGGAAATGGCGATATCGTGCGCGAGAGTTACGTTCGTAGTTGAATCGTACTTATGCTGCTGTCCGCGAATTTGGACGAGAATTTGACCGTATGGATCGTACAAAAATTGTGAATGCACGTAGCCATATTTCTGATCAAAGGTGATCACCCGCTGCAATTTGCCTGAGGGCGTGTTAAGCCAAGTGCGAACATCGAATTTGCCCGGCTGGTTTGATGGAAAAGGCCCATCGAGCTGCGAATTGGGGTCGAGATAGACGAGGCCGAGTGCGTCGGCGATCCAGCTTGGATCGAGCGGCATCATTCGACCGAGGGCGCTTTTGGGATAGTCTTCATGCTTCGAATAGAAGATCGAAGTTGGCTCAGCGGGCTTGGCCCAAAACCAGAAGATCTCATCGTTGCTACCGACATCGACTAGGTCGCCGCCGATGCCGAGGCCCGCCGTTAATCTCACTCGACGCGGCATGTCGAAGGAGAGCTTTGCTTGGAGGGGAATCGCCACGGATAAGGGCGGCGCTTTGTAGCTTACTGTTGCGCCTTCGGCTTGAAGCTGCTGGACGCGAAGGGTGTGATCATTCGTATGCTGCACGACTTCTTGGAGTGTCGGCATGCGATCGTACGCAACTGGAGGCGGCGGCGTTTCCGGTTGCCGCCGCAGCCAAGTTGGTAGACAGCCGGTGCTCATGATTAAGCAAGCAAATAGGAGCAAGAGCATGACTGGCGGCGGCGCGGAAACAGCGGTCGTTGCAATTGCGCTGCTGACCGCCACTTCGGGTACTTGCGCCTGATCGAGGAGCTTTAATAGCCGCGACTCGATCTCCTTTTGTCGTGCTTTGGTGCGTGGAACAGCGACACGCACTTTGTAGATCTTTTCGTTGCGGTTGCAAAAAAGATCCATGATCTCGCGGCCCAGTTCGTCTCGTGAACTTTCGTCGAGCCGCAGAATTCGGCGCCGGATCATCAGCAGCGCGAGCACAAAGCGTTCTTCGTCGCGCTGTGGATCGAGTTCTAGATTTTCAAAGTATTCGAGAATGATCTCACTGGGCACGCGCGGCTTGCGATTGCCCGATTCGGTTGCGATCGATTTCCACCAGGCGATGGCGTCTTCCGGGGGGCCTTTCCAGGCGGCGAGCGAAAAGTCTTCCCGTACATACTCCGGCATCCCTGGCCGAACCACGGTGTAAAAATGCGACCCCGGGGCGATCACTTCGCCTGTGGCGGCGCACTTGCGCGTAAACCCGCGAATTTCATACTCGTGCATCGGCGCGATATCTCCCGCCGGATCATAGGCCAATTAGCTCAAACGGCTCAAGATTGGCTTATGGCGCCAGCAACGGCAGCTAATGGCGAGCCAGTGTCACCTCGCTTGACCTCCGC
>JBKJSI010000804.1:0-6391 GCA_046595915.1 Pirellulaceae bacterium | reverse complement strand
TCCTGCTAGCATGAGGCCCTGAAAAGCACGCAACATGCCACAAGGATTAGGCTTGCGCCAAGAGCAGATTTTCCGGATAGCTTCTCAGTGATGACGGAGTACCATATCGAAGACGACAGCCCTTTAGTGATCGCCAATGTCGCTAGCGCGAAATCACAACAGATGGGCGCGACGGAAAACTATGTTGCTTGGGATTTAGTCAGCGGAAGAGTAACTCAGCTTCCGCAAAGGGTGTTCGATGCAAAACGATTTGGTAAGCGCATTTTGGCGAAGACACCACAAGGCGTTTCTTGGTTCGACCTCGATTCGGGGCGAGAGCGATCGGTCGTCTGTTTTGGCGCCGAGCAGCCCCCAAGTAAGTACCACATTGTCGCCGCATGGCTGATCGCATGGTTCCGGTTTGTACGACCAACCAACGAAGGTGATTTCACGCGACGTTTCGGTGCCGCGTTCATGATCCTGATCATCGGCGCCCTATCGATCAGTCGCCTCAAATCAGCGAACTTCTATCTCGAGTGGCCCGTGATGGAATGGGCGATGTGCGGCGCCTTTTTCCTGCCGCTCTTGGGCATGCTTATCGCTGCTTTGATTCAGCGATCTGTTTCCTGGTTCATGCTCGGTTCAGGCTGGACGATCACGTTGCTGTTACTAGCCGGCCTTATCTTCGCAGGCGAGTCACAAAGCTATGACGCCACGCTCTTCAATCCGACCACGCCAACGTCAACGCCGATGACGCCCGTGCGAAATGCGGCATGGCTCTACATAAATCATCCGGGCGAATTTATCACAGCGCCTGCCGATCCCATCAGCACCACAGGCGGCTGGTTCGGACCAACGCCCGAGTATCGTGTGGAGTTTCTATCAGAGTCGGTAAGTGAGCGGCAACCTTAGGGCCCGGCCGTATCCTGAATTGCCGAAATATATTTCCGCAGCCGCTCTAGTTCGTCCGTCGTATCCTTCAGCCGCAGCATAATCTCGACGCGCTTCAGCAGCTCCACTTTATTCACCGGCTTCGACAAAAAATCATCCGTCCCCGCTTCGACTGCTCGTTCAATATCTCCGGTCTCATTCAGCGCGGTGACCATCAGCACCAAGATCTTGCTTGTCTTCGGATCGGCTTTCAGCTTCTTGCAAACCTCGAACCCGCTCTTCTTCGGCATCATCACGTCAAGCAAAATTAAGTCTGGCTTGAACTTCACAACCTTATCGAGCGTGTCCTGCCCATCGACCGCCGTCTCCACCTCGCAAGGCACAGCCGAGAGGTAGGCCTCGAGCAACTCTCGATTAGCTTCGTTGTCATCGGCAATGAGAATGCGGCTGCTATTGGACATGGGTAGTGGTCAAGGGCTTGTGTTGAGTGATCAGTGACGAATGACAAATGACAAATGACTAAGGTTGCCTTAAGTATTAACTAGCCACTGGTCACTGACCACTGGCCGCAAGTCCTTTCGCCGCAGGCGTCGGAAATTGCTTACAAAGCTCCGAAACCGCCGCACGGACTTTGGCGAGCACTTTTGCGTCTTCGGCGCCTTGTAAGGCTTCCAAAATCCAGGCCCCAACCTGTTTCATTTCCGCAGCTTTCATCCCCCGGCTCGTCAGCGCAGGCGTACCAATCCGCACGCCCGAGGGGTCCATCGGCTTCCGCTGGTCATACGGAATCATATTCATATTGACCGTGATGCCGCACTTTTCGAGCACCTCAGTCGCCGTCTTGCCGCCGATACCGACCTTGGTCACGTCGACGAGCATCAAGTGATTGTCCGTGCCGCCGCTCACGAGCGACAGACCGCCCGACATCAGCGATTCCGCCAGCGCCTTCGCGTTGACAATAATCTGCTTGGCATATTCCTTAAAGCTCGGCTGCAAGGCCTCTTGAAAACAGATCGCCTTGCCCGCGATCACATGCATCAGCGGCCCGCCTTGAATGCCCGGAAACATACTGCGATCTATATCCTTCGCATATTCCTCTTTGCACATCACCAGGCCCGCGCGAGGACCGCGTAGCGTCTTGTGTGTGGTTGTGGTCACAAAGTCGGCAACCCCCACGGGATTATCATGCAGCCCCGCCGCAACCAGGCCTGCATAGTGCGCGATATCGACGAAGAGCTTCGCCCCCACATCCTTGGCAATCTCGGCGAACTTGCCATGCGGAATCTCGCGCGGGTAAGCGCTGGCGCCCGCGACGATCAACTTCGGTCGATGCTCTTTGGCGAGCTTAGCGACCTGATCAAAGTCGATGCGGTTCGTGTCTTTGGTAACGCCATAGTTATGAAAATAATAAAGCTTGCCCGAGATGTTGAGCTTCATGCCATGCGTCAAGTGTCCGCCATGGGCCAGATCGAGCCCCAGCACCGTGTCGCCCGGCGAGAGGCAAGTCAGGTAGACGCACATATTCGCCTGCGAGCCCGAGTGCGGCTGCACATTGGCATGCTCGGCGCCAAAGAGTTTCTTCGCCCGATCGCGAGCCAGATTCTCGACGACATCGACAAACTCGCAGCCGCCGTAATAGCGCTTGCCGGGATAACCCTCAGCATACTTATTCGTCAGCACACTCCCCATCGCCTGCATCACCGCAGGCGAGGTGTAATTCTCGCTGGCGATCATCTCCAGCCCATCTTCTTGCCGTTCAATCTCCCCGGCGATCGCGTTCCAAACGTCTGGGTCTTGTTTTTCAATGAAATTCATGGGCGCCTCGCCTTTGGTGGAATGACGCCCAGTTTTACCTTGAGTTGGCATAGCAGGGGAGGTGACGGGGCCTTCCAATGCCCAACAAGGGATCATTTTTTGAGGCTATCAAGAACCCGTTTAACTGTCTGCTTTTGCGTTTCGTCGAGCGAGTACTTCAATGGCAGTCTCTCGCCATTTTCGACCTGGAGGTAATCTTCATTGGTCGCATAGTTATTCATGACATGGACAGTCGGGTAATTAAACTCAAATTCTTTTGCCTCAAATGAATCAAGCAATTGAAAATCGACGATCGTCCCTTTCATTTCACATTCTCGCTCACCAACCGGTGGACGGTTAACGGTATAAAGCGTCCGCCATCCAGTTAACCGAGGAACTCCGGCTTTGATCGGTTCTCCATACTCGAGTTGCATATCTATGAACGGAGATCGCTCTCTAACAGCCTCGCCGGTGTAGAGATGACGAAGACGAAGCAATCGATTTTCCTCGGCGGCCTCGATCCAATACTCATGGAGACTTTTGTAGACCTCGACAGACAGAACAACTACTTTCTTGCCATCGATCGCGTCGTCTCGAGCGAATTTGAGGTGAACGAGATCTCGCTCGCGATTGAGATCGGCATCTGTCGGTCGGTAGACCAAATAGACAGGCAATAATTCGAAATTCTTATCTGACTCAAATGTCTTTGGATATACGGTGATTCGGCTCATTTCAGGAAACTCGTCAAACGCAAATGTCTTCCACATTGATTTCGTCCCTCTCTCTGCCTGCACATCGATTCGATACTCCTTTGAGTGTCCGAAAATCTCTCTCTGAAACCGCGAACCTTCAGACTCGATTTTGTGACGTGTTGACGAATCGAGAAGAAGCGAATAGTTAAGATGCGTAACTTCCTCTTCAATTGGAAATGGAAGATAAGCTGTCGAGCCGGCTGCTCTACGATGGTGATATCCCGCCTCAGTCTTCGTTTCGATCTTCAATTTGACCGACATCTTGGCAGTTTCCGCTTCCCGCTTCTTCCAAACCTCAAAAATCTTCTCTTCAATACCCGGCTGCCCGAAAACTTGCGGCGCCATGAAAAGGTAACTCAATGCGATGGCTACGCAGAGCCGAATTATCGCCATTAAATTCTCAGTCCGCATAAAGGTTGCCATGCCGCCTCTCCCAGCAGGATGAGGCGAATTCCTTCGCGGCCCACAATCCTCAACTTCAGCCGCCCAAGGTTACGCCTCAATCCGTTTCGCTCGTTTTATGAAACTGGCGATGAGATTGTCAAGAAAATTCGCGATCACTTGATCGTCGCGAGTCCGCAACGCCTCAATGCGCAGGTATATTTGCCTGGTTCGATGAAGCTGCAAAAGAGCCCTCAAGCACACCATGTCAAATCGAATCCTAGTCACCGGCGCAGCCGGCTTTGTCGGCATGCATGTCGCCCTCCGTTACCTGGAGCGAGGCGAAGAAGTCATCGGCCATGACAATCTCAATCCGTACTATTCCGTCACCCTCAAACGCGACCGCCTAGAACAGCTCACCAAATTCAACACATTCCAGTTCATCGAAGGCGACCTCGCTGATCGTCCTGCCATCGAAAAACTCTTCACTGAAGGCGCCTTCACCCACGTCCATCACCTCGGCGCCCAAGGGGGCGTCCGCTACTCCATTGAGAAGCCTCACGAATATCTCGCTTCCAATGTCGTCGGATTTCTCAACATCCTCGAAGGCTGCCGCCACCACAAACCCGAGCACCTCGTCTTCGCCTCCTCCAGCAGCGTTTACGGCGACAGCAAAGACCTTCCCTACAGTGAACAACAAAACGTCGACCACCCGGTGAGCCTCTACGCCGCCACGAAGAAATCGAACGAACTGATGGCGCACGCCTACGCCCATCTCTACGGCATCCCCATCAGCGGCCTACGTTTCTTCACCGTCTACGGCCCCTGGGGCCGGCCCGATATGGCCGTTTGGAAATTCACCGAAGCCGTTCTCAGCGGCAAACCGCTCCAACTCTTCGCCAGCGGCCAGCTGAAGCGCGACTTCACCTATATCGATGACGTCGTCGAAGGCGTCATTCGAGTAGCAGATAAACCACCAACGAGCACCGATGGCAACGCCGCCTACCGAATCCTCAACATCGGCGCCCACGCGCCGGTGGAAGTGAATGACCTCGTCGCAGCACTAGAAAAGATCACCGGCAAAAAAGCCAACCGAGTCAACGCCCCTCACCAACCTGGCGATGTCGAAGCCACCTTCGCGGATACCTCAGCGATAAACGAGCTAGTCGGCTTCAAGCCCTCCACACCGATCGAACAGGGCCTCCGAAAATTTGTAGATTGGTTTCAGGCGTATCGGGCGCGCTAGAGTTCGTTGATTTTCTTGAGATAGGCGGTGATGCCGGATTGGATTTGAGCAAAGCTGGATGGCTCGCAAGCTTGTCTAAGGAGTTTTTCGATGTCATTCGCCAAGGTCAAGCAAAATTGCGCATGGGAAAGTTCCTCTGATCGCAGATGGTTAATTTCATAGTCAGCAGCATTGCTATAGCCGCTTAACGACTTGAGCTTATCAGCGATTTTCGAAGCAACTGCAACATTCGCTTCTGATAGAATTCGCCGCAACCAAATATGCTCATATCCTCCAGCGCGACGCCGAATACCCATCGGGCGGATGATTTCGCCCTGAACTTTCAAAAACGCTCCGTAGTAAGCGCGCGAAATGACGCTTCGGCAACAAGCACCACTTACGCTCGAGGTTCGCGAAAGCTCTTCAGCAAACCGGATAAACTCTTCAGGTCTCATTCGCTACATAGGCCGCAAGGGTGTAGGTATTCCAGCCAGGCGATAACTCGCGAACCATTTGATGCCACTCGTCATGCTTGGCGAGTAACGCTTCGACGTTGAGATTTGTATCCACCGTGAAAATGATATTGGGCTCATCTCCCCCCGCCGGATCAAACTTTCGCTGAAGTTCGACCTCGGACTGAAACATCTCCTTGGTGAGCGCTAAAATCTTTGCGGTGATTTCGGGTAGTTCCACAAAGTAAACAGTCTTACCCGGTTCGACTCCGCCCACGATCGGAGCGACTGTTACTGGCGGAAGCCCGGTCGAAGTGGAAATGGGTGTCATCGTTGCCACCTCTTCAGAAACACGACAAAATTCGAATGCCGTGAAAATGGATTGCTAAGTAGATAATACCGTCGAGAAAAACCCTCGACAACGCCGCCCGCCTCACTCACCCCCAAAATGGGGGCTCCGCCTGACCAGGCCAGAATTTCCAAAAAAATCTCACGCCAGCGCGAACAAACTGCCCCTTTAAGCATCTATAGGTGTGCGAAGCGGGGATTCTGCGTCATGGTGCGCTCTGACAAAGCGTTTTCTTGGCCTCTTAAACCGTTTCGGCTACACTTTCACTGACCCAGCGGCATATAAACCGCTGGGGGCCGGTCCAAAAAGCCTGAAATATGGCGCCGGACTGGTCGAATCACCCAAATGACCCGGGAGTGGGACTTCCTGGTCGGTTCTTTCTTTTTGCACTCCGCGCCACCCGTGCGGGGGAGGAATACCATGCGTCGCTCTATTTCCGCCAATGCCAACGTTGCCGCTGTCGTCGCCGTTATTCGGCTCGCGAACGCTTCCGTTGTGCGCGGAACGCGCATGGATTGCCTCCATGGGATGTATCTGAAAAAGCATCCCAAGACAGGCAAAAGCGATA